>JAIXTZ010000346.1 GCA_027483745.1 Lysobacteraceae bacterium | reverse complement strand
GCACGTTGAAGTGCGAGGAGAAGGCGTCGACGACGATGGCGTCGTAGCGGTCGTCGGTACTCAGCACGTAGCGGCGCGCATCATCGGCGATGAAGCGGCCCTGGATCGCGCCGGGCTGCTCCGGCGAGCCGAGGAAATGCCGCTCGGCGATCTCGCGGATCTTCGGATCGATGTCGACGTAGGTGTAGGCGTTGGTGTCATCGCCAATGGACAGGCCGAACCCCCCCGCGCCCAACACCAGCACCTGGCGACCCCGCAAGGCGTGGACGTCCTGGATCTGCGTGGCGATGTAATCGAGGTATGGCCAGCGCTTCGGCGGCTCGCTGGCGTCGAGCAGGGAGGCGTACTGGTTGTTCACCATGAAGGCGCGCGCGGGCCAGCGGCCATCCTCGGGCGGCAGCACGGTCTGGACGGCGTAATCGGCGTAGGCCGTTTCGGCCACACCCAGCCGCGGCAGCGTATTCATCCCGATGACGGGCACGGCGCAAGCGGCGATGAAGGCGAGCATGCGCCGCTGCTGCATGCGAATCGCGGCCCAGCTGGCCGCCACCAGCAGCCCCAGCGACGTCATCAGCACGGCGGCGCTGACGCCGAGCCACTGCATCACCACGAGCGACAACCCGAGCGCGCCGAACACCGAGCCGAAGGTCGACCACGCCAGGGCCAGGCCACCGGCTTCGCCCACGCGCGCCTTGCCGAGGATGTTGGAGAGCACCGGCACGGTCTGAGCGAGAAAATACGCCGGCGGTGCCATCGCGGCGAGCAGGTAGACCGGGAGCGCCACCACCGGCGAGGGAATGAGGCCGAACACCAATGCGGCGCCTCGCTCCGACAGCAGGCAGCCGCCCACCAGCGCCGCGACGATGAAATTCCGGAGCACGGTGCGCTCGTAGTTGACCTTCACCCGCGAGGCGGCGAAGTACCCGAGCGCCAGGGCCGCGAGGAAGATGGCGATGGTAGGCGCGGTGACGGTGATCGAACTGCCGACATACGGAACGATGCGGCGCAGCGCGATGACTTCGAAGGCCAGCGAAGCGAAGCCTTCGAAAGCAACAAGGATGAGCAGGTGACGCGGGCTCATGCGCACACCGGGCAGCGGGGACGGATCATGGTCGGACGGGGGGCCGGGGGAGGCGGAAGCCTACCCGCCCGCTCACTCCGACGCGAGGAACGCCTGCAGCGCCGCCACCGTGCGCCCTGGGTCTTCTTCCTGCGGCACGTGGCCGAGGTCGTCGAACACCACGAGCTCGCTGCCCGGAATCGCGGCGTGGAAGCGCTCGCCGGCCGCCAGCGGGATCAGCCGGTCGCGCGCGCCCCAGAGGATTAGCGTGGGCTGGGCGATGGCCGATGCGGGTTGCGTGCTCGCCGGCTCGCCGCCGCGTCCGAAGCGGGCGAACAGCGCGGCGCGGTTGCCCTCGCGCGTGGCGAGATCGAAGTAGCGGTCGACGAGCTCGGGCGTTACCTTCGACGGATCGCCGTAGACATTGCGCAAGCTCGATTCGATGACCGCGCGCGGCAGCACGCGCACTAGCAGCGGCTGCAGCGCCGGCAGGCCCGCGAGGCGGAAGGCGATCGGCACTGAGCGCGGTGCGGTGGCCGCCGACGCGACAGGGTCCGGCGCCGGCGCCCCCGAAGCATCGACGAGCACCACACCGGCGACGCGCTCCGGATGCGCGAGCGCGGCCTGCCAGGCAATGCCGCCGCCGTAGGAGTTGCCACCCACGATCGCGCGCTCGACGCCGAGGCGGTCGAGCACGGCCACCAGCACCGCGACCTGCCGCTTCATCGAGTAATCGTGATCGGGATCGGGGCCGGTGAGGCCGAATCCCGGCAGGTCGTAGCGGATCACGCGGCGCGTCGGTGTGAGCGACTCGGCCCAACCCTGCCAGGTGTGCAGCGAATCGCCGGTGCCGTGCAGCAGCACGATCGGCGTCGGGTCGTCGCGCGGGCCCTCGTCACGCAGATGCAGTGGCAGGCCGAGGATCGGCTCGATGCGCGAGGGCGGCGCCCCCCAGCGGGCCATCAGCGCCTCGGCCGGCTGGTCCGGGGCCCACGCCCAAGCGATGAAGCCCCCGGCGGCCACCAGCAGCACGAGTGCGAGCGCAGCGAATCCCTTCAAAAGGCGACGCAACCATCGACGCAGCATCGTGGACCTCGGCGGGAGCGGAGACCGCACTCTAGCGGCAGGCCGACTCAGCCGCGTGGCCACGGGGCGAAGCTGGGTGGCGTTTCAGCCGGCGCATCGATGCCGTGCACATGGCCGTGGTCGAGGCCCGCGCGCGTCTCCGCCACCGCCAACCCCGCCATGGCGCCGACGCCCAAGGCCACGGGCAAAGCCCGAAGCCGCCACCAGCGCCCGCCACGCGCGGGATGGCGTCGCAGGCCCGGCAGCAGCGCGAACAGCGCGAGGTAGAGGAAGCCCCCGCCGGCCACCGGCGCCAGCCACTGCAGTGCCGGTTCCGCCGCCGGGCCCGCGATCAGGCCGGCCAGGGCGCCGAGGAACACGCTCGCCGCGCTGCCCAGATTGGCCCGCGCGGCCTGCAGGGGGCTGTAGCCGGCGTCGACGAGGATCGCGTAGTCGCCGAGTTCCTGCGGCAATTCATGCGCGAGGATGGCCACCACGGTCGCGATGCCGAGCACCGGCGAGGTCGCGAAGGCCAGCGCGATCAGCAGCCCGTCGCCGAGGTTGTGCACCGCGTCGCCCCCAAGGGACAGCGCCGCGGCGCTGCCGCGCCGCGAGTCCATCGGCAACAGTCGCCGCAGCACCGCGAAGAGCCCGAAGCCCGTACCGGCCAGGAGTGCAGTCGGCGCGACACCCAAGGCATCGATCGCATGCGGCATCAGGTGAAGCAGGGCGTCGCCCGACAGCACGCCGATGGCCAGCGCGAGCAACGGGGGCACCCAGCGTTGCCGCTGCCCGGGGCTGCGAAGCAGCAAGGGGCCCACCAGCGCCATCGAAGCGACGACGGCACAGGCGAGAAGCGTCGCCATCCACCACGCCCCGCCCTGGAGGCCGGCGCTCATCCGTCGATTGCCACGAGCAGTCGCGGCCCAGCCGGATTGCGCGGCGGGGAGCGGTGGAACTGCGCCGGACCACCACCCAGCGTTCCTCGCATCAGCAGCACCCAGCCCGCTTCGCAGCGCCAGAGGGCGCCCGGATCCACGACGTGGTCGTTACTGCCGTCGGCGGGACGGGTGGGATCGATCGCCGAAGCCGGCAGGCACTCGGTGCCGGGACCGGCATAGGTGCACAACATTCGGAAAGCCACGTGGTCGACATGGAAGCGCCGGCAGCCGTCATCCACGAGGCGCTCCACTCGTAGCCGCCGGGTCACGCCAGGACGAAGCAGGGCATGCAAGGCCAGCAGCTGACGCCAATCGCGCGCGAGGGCGAGGGGTGCAGGGTCCGCCCAGCCCTCCAAGGCGGCGAAAACCGCCGCATCGGTGCGACGGTCGTCGACGGGAACCACGCGGCGGACCGCCGGCCCGTGGCGCAGCAAGCGCACCGCGTCGACGACGTCCGGCGCCAGCGTCCGACGCCAGCAGGCCGACGCGATGGGCTCGGACGCCAACCGGCGAAGGACGGCCGCGCTGTCTCCAAATGCCGCTTCGATCGGACGTCCTCCGTCAGGCGGCATAGGTGCTGGGGATCATGGGGCTCTCGGGCGAAAGGGCATCGGGGCACGGCCCCGGAGGCATGATAAGCTGTTACTTTATAACATCGCACACCCACCCATGGATCCCCGCCTCCCCGTCACCGTCCTCTCCGGATTCCTCGGCGCCGGCAAGACCACCCTGCTCAACCACGTGCTCCGCAACCGCGAGGGCAAGCGCGTCGCCGTGATCGTCAACGACATGAGCGAGGTGAACATCGACGCCCAGCTGGTCCGCGACGGCGGCGCCGAGCTGTCGCGCACCGAAGAGAAGCTCGTCGAGTTCAGCAACGGCTGCATCTGCTGCACGCTGCGCGACGACTTGCGCGACGAGGTGAAGCGACTCGCCGCCGAGAACCGCTTCGACTACCTGCTGATCGAATCCACCGGCATCGGTGAACCCATGCCCGTCGCCGCGACCTTCGCGGTGCGCGACGAAAGCGGTTTCTCGCTCTCGGACGTGGCGCGCCTCGACACGATGGTGACGGTCGTCGATGCCGAGACCTTCACCCGCGACTTCTGCTCGCCCGAGCGCCTCGCCGACCGCGGCATGGTCGCCGGCCCCGACGACCAGCGCGGGCTCGTGAACCTGCTGGCCGAGCAGGTCGAATTCGCCGACGTGATCCTCGTCAACAAGACCGACCGCGCAGGCGCCGAGACCACGCAGCAGGTGAAGCAGGTCATCCGCGCGCTGAACCGCGACGCCGAGATCGTCGAGACCACGCACTCGGCGATCGCGCTCGACCGTGTGCTGGGCACCGGCCGCTTCGACTTCGTGAAGGCCCAGCTGGCCCCGGGCTGGATGAAGGAGCTGCGCGGCGAGCACGCGCCGGAGACCGAGGAATACGGCATCACCAGCTTCGTCTACCGAGCGCGCCGGCCCTTCCACCCGCAGCGCTTCTTCCGGCTGATCAATGAAGGCCTCGGCGGCGTGATCCGCAGCAAGGGCTTCTTCTGGCTGGCCACGCGGATGGATTGGGTGGGCGAGCTGTCCACGGTCGGCGGCGCGACGCAGCACGAGGCCGCGGGCTTCTGGTTCGCCGCGCGCGACCGCGTCGACCAGCGCCGCGTCGGTGAACGCCTGCGCACCGGCGAACGCGTCACCGCCCCGCTACCGGAAGCGCACCTCGTCCACGACGAGAACGAGTACGCCGCGATGAAGCGGCTGTGGGACCCGGCCTGGGGCGACCGTCGCCAGGAGCTCGCGGTGATCGGTGTCGGCCTTGACGAGCAGCGCGTGCGCGAGGAGCTCGATGGCTGCTTGCTCACCGACCGCGAGATGCGCCTCGGCCCGGCCGGTTGGCAGGGCCTGCCTGACCCCTTCCCGCGCTGGCGGATGGGCGGCGCGGACGACTGAGCGCGGCCTGCCGCCCTCCCCGACACCCTGTCCCCTCTTCTCTTTCCTCTCTTGTCTTCCCTCTTTCCTCCTTATCCGATCCGCCCCATGCCCACGCCTCGCCCCACCCTGCTCGCCGCTGCGCTCGCGCTCGCCCTGTCGTCGACCGCCCTCGCCAACCCCGCCGACGAAGCGCGCCGCCTCGACACCGTCGTCGTCATCGGTGAGAGCACCGAGACACCCGAACTCGATCTGCAGGGCTCGCTCGATGTCATCGGCCGCAGCGAGATCGGCTACGAGAACGTCAACGACACCAGCGCGCTGTTCAACAAGATTCCCGGCCTGTACATCGCCCGCTACAACCAGGGCCTGGTGAACTCGGACATCGCCATCCGCGGCTTCTCCGGCGACGGCGAAACCCCGCACGTGAAGCTGCTCGTCGACGGCGTGCCGATGAACCTGCACAACGGCTTCGGCGAGATGGACCAGCTGTTCCCGACCGGCATCGAGTCGATCACGGTGTTCAAGGGCACCAGCGACCCCACGGTGGGCCTGCTCGCCATCGCCGGGAACGTGCGCATCCAGACCCGCGAAGACGTGGCACGCGAACTACGCCTCGCCTACGGCAGCTACAACGCCCGCGAACTGCAGGGCTACGCCGGCTTCGAGGACGGCCCGGTGACGCACAGTTACACGGTCGGCTGGCGGCAGACCGAGGGTTACCGCGACGGCATGGACCTCGACAAGCGCGCCTTCGGCGGGCGGTGGGCCCTCGCCCTCAATGACGACACCACGCTGCGCGCCATCGTCCGCACGGCGCGCTACGACGGCGACTCGCCGGGCTACCTCACGCTCGCGGAATCGCGGGCGAATCCGCGCCAGTCGGCGAGCTATGCCAACCAGGACGGCGGCGACAAGCACGTGCAGCACGGCAGCCTGCATTTCGACCAGCGCATCAACGACGCCTTGAGCTGGTCGGCCAAGGCCTACCTCAACCACTTCGAGCGCGAGCGCTGGGTGCGGTTTTCCGCGGCGCAGGCCCTGCAGAACCGCTTCGACGACCAGGACCAGCAGGGCCTGATCGTCACCGCACGCTGGGACATCGACCCGAACTGGACGCTGGAGGGCGGCGTGGACGGCGAGACGCAGAACGTCATCGAGCAGCGCTTCGGCACCCTCGGCCAGCAGCGCGTCCGCGACCGTGCCGCCGTGCTGCGCAACCGGGACTTCAGCTTCAGCCACTGGGGCGCTTGGACGCGGCTCGGCTTCCGCGACGACGACCGCTGGGGCGCGAACGTGGCGCTGCGCGCCGACCGCATCGGCGGCGACTACCTGCAGTTCAACGCGGCGGGCGTGCCGTCGGCGCGGGACATCCTCGACTTCGGCACGATCGTGCAGCCGAAGCTCAATGCCTTCGTGGCGCTGGGCGACGAGGCCCAGCTGTTCGCCAATGCCGGGCGCAGCTTCCAGCACCCGCTGTTCGCCGATGCGTTCACGGCGGGCAATCGCCGGGCCCGCGATGTCTCGATCAACGACGGGTGGGAAGTCGGCGGCACGTGGCAACCCGCGGCAGGCGCGCAGCTGCGCCTGTCGTACTGGGAGCAGACCGCGAAGGACGAGTTCGTGCTCGTCGACGGCACGGCACAGAACGTTGGCGAGACCGCCCGCAAGGGCTGGGACCTCGCCGCCGACTGGCGCATCGACGAGCGCTGGACGCTGTGGGGCAACCTCACCACCGTCGACAGCGCCATCGTCCGCCCGGCCTCGAACCGTCGCGCCTTCATCGGCAACGAACTGCGCGGCATCCCCGACCGCACCGCCTCGCTGGGCCTGAGCCTGCGCGCCACCGACACGCTGACCGCACGCGTGCATCTCGACCACCAGGGCGACTACTTCGTCAACGAAGCCAACCTTGGCGGGCAGTTCGGTGGCTTCACCCTGCTGCATGCCAGCGTCGAGCAGCGCTTCGGCTGGGGCGTGCTGGCGCTGCAGGTGAACAACCTCACCGACCGCTTCCACGAGTACGTGTTCGACTTCAGCGAAGACGGCAGCAACACCATCCACTCGCCGGGCGATGGCCGCAACGCCACGCTCTCCGCCACGTTCGAGTTCTGAGCATGGGGATCCTCGACCTCGCGCCGCGCCCCCCCGCCCTCGACGTCCGCGGCCTTGTCGCCGGCTACGGCGACACCACGGTGCTCGACGGCGTCTCGCTGACGCTGCATCCCGGCGAACTGCTGGCGATTCTCGGCGGCAACGGCGCCGGCAAGTCCACGCTGCTGAAGGTGCTGCTCGGGCTGCTCGTCCCCCGCGACGGCCAGGTGTCGGTCTTCGGCGCCTCGCCCCACGCCGACCCCGTCGCCGCGCGGGCGACGTTGGCCTACGTTCCCGAGAACGTCGCGGTCTATCCGCACCTGAGCGGCGTCGAAAACCTGCGCTACCTGCTCGGGCTCGCTGGTCGTCGCCCGGACGACGCCGCGATCGTCCGCGCCCTTCGCGAGGTCGATTTGCCCGAAGCGTCCTGGCACGCCCGGGCCGCGGCCTATTCGAAAGGCATGCGGCAGAAGCTGCTGATCGCGCTGGCGCTGCTGAGGGAGGCGCCCCTGCTGCTGCTCGACGAACCGGCCTCCGGCCTCGACCCGGAAGCCACCGACCAGCTCGCGGCGCTGCTGGCGCGACTGCGCGATGGCGGCAAGGCCCTGCTGATGGTCAGCCATGACCTCGAGGCCACGAGCGCCATCGCCGATCGCTACGTCTTCCTCGCGAAAGGGCGGGTGCTGCGCGAGGGCTCGGACCTTGCCGCACTCGGCGCCGACGCGGCGGCCCTGCGCACGCTCTACGCGCGCCGGGCGGACCTCACGCCATGAGTGCGCTGCACCGCGGGGCGTCGATCGCCGGCAATGAACTGCGCCGGCTGCTGCGCGAACGGCTGGCGCGCACGCTGGGCCTGCTCGGCGCAAGCCTCTTGCTGCTGTCGCTGGGGCTCGGGCTGGTGCGCGAGGCACAGACCGCGGCGCGGCAGGCCGACTACGCCGCCCGCGCCGATCACGACTGGGTCACCCAGCCCGACCGCCATCCGCACCGGGTCGTGCATGCCGGCGATTTCGTGTTCAAGGCGCCGGGGCCGCTAGCGCGCATCGACTGGGGCATCGAATCGCAGGTCGGGCGCAGCGTGTTCCTCGAAGGGCACCGGCAGAACACGGCGAACTTCAGCGATGCGGCGCTCTCGGGCGGACTGCTGCGGTTAGGCGACCTCTCGCCCTCGCTGGTGGTGCAGCAGTGGCTGCCGCTGCTCATGCTGTTGGCGGGCGCAGCGTCACTGGCCGGCGAACGGCAGAGCGGCGTGCTCGCCACCAGCCTGATCGGCGGCGCGCGCGGCACGGAACTGCTGTTCGGCAAGGCCGCCGCGCTGTGGGCCTTCGGCCTGCTGATGGCGCTGCCTGCCTTCCTCGCGCTGCTGTGGACGGCCGCGACGCAGCCCGCCTTGGCCGCGCGCGCCGCGGGCTTGGGCACCAGCTTTGGCGCGATCTTGGCGCTGGCCGCGATCGGCACGGTGCTCGTATCCGGCCTCGCCCGCAGCGTGCTTGCGGCCCTGTTGGCCGGCACGGTCGCTTGGTTCGCGCTGGTGGCTGTCGCGCCGCGCGCCGTGGCGAGCTGGGCCGAGCTCAGCGCGCCCGCGCCGACCCAGGCCGAGGTGGAGCAGCGCGTCGCGAAGGGCTTGGCCGAAATCGGCGACGCGCACGATCCGGGCAGTACGCACTTCGCGGCGTTCCGCCAGCGCGTTCTCGAGGAATACCAGGTCTCGCGAATCGAAGACCTCCCGGTGAATTTCGGCGGCCTGGTGATGCTCGAAGGCGAGCGCCTGACGAGCGCGGCAATCGCTGCCGAAGTCGACCGTCAACGCCACGCGTGGCAGGCCCAGGTCGACCGCTGGTCCGCGTTCGGCTGGATCGTCCCGACGCTCGCGATCCGCCATGCCGCCCAGACCTTCGCCGGCACCGACCTCGCGCACCACCGCGACTTCCTCGACCAAGCCGAACGCCGCCGCTTCGCCACGGTGCAGGCCCTGAACCAGCTGCATGCCACCCGGATCGCCGCGCTGAACGATCGAGACCAGAGGCTCGATGCCTCGCATTGGGCCGACATCCCACGCGCGGACATCGCGCTGCCATCGCTGCGTACGATGGCACCGGCACTGGCCACGAGCCTCGCGCCCGTCGGCCTCTGGCTGCTGCTCGGCGTGTTCACCTTGGCGTGGCTCGGTCGTCGACTGGAGCGCCGCGCATGAGCATGGAACTGCGCCTGCTGCTGCGCTCGCCCCTGCTCATCGCGGCGGCCCTCGCCGCGGCCTTGGTCACCACGCTCGCCCTGCTGGCCGGCATCGCGCAGACGCACCACGTCGAGTCGGCGATGCACGACGCCGTGGCCTTCGATGCCCGTGCGCTGGACGATGCACGTGCGAAGGCGGAGGCCACGCCGCTCGATGCCGGAATGTTCGGCTACGGGACGATGTTCTCGGTACCGCACCCGCCGGCCTCCGGCGCCTGGTTCAACCTCGGCGACACCCTCTCGCAACCCGCGGTCCAGCGCCTGCGACTGCTGGGCCTCCAAGGGCAGGTGCACGATGGCACCGGCGGCAACCCCGCCGCGCGGGCCGCCGGCGCCTTCGATGCGGCGTTCGTCGTCGCGGTGCTGCTGCCCCTGCTCGCGGTGGCGGTATTCGCCCCCTTGGCGGCGGAGGAGCGCGAGGCCCGGCGCGACGCGCTCCTCGCCGCCTTGGTGGTGTCACCCCGCGCGTTCTGGCTGCGACGCGTCGCGGCGCGCGGCGTCTTCGTGCTGCTCCCCGTGCTCGCGCCGATCCTCATCGCGCTGCTGGCGATGGAGGCCTCCGCAGCCTTCAGCCTCGGCGTGCTGGGCGGAACCACGCTGTATGCCTTGGGCTGGATCGGCTTTTGCGCCACCCTCGCGCTGCGCTTGCACGGGGGCAGCGATGCCGTGGCGGCACGGCTGTTCACGATGTGGGCTCTCGCGGCGCTCGTGCTGCCGGCATTCGGCGGGCTCGCGCTCGATCGATGGGCTCCGGCGGTCCCCGGCAGCGCCATCGCCCTCGCCCACCGCGATGCGGTCAACCGCGCCTGGGACCGTCCCAAGGAGGAGACGTTCGAGGCGTTCTTCGCACACCATCCGGAATGGCGCGGCACGCCGCCCGTAAGCGGCCGATTCCACTGGAAGTGGTACTACGCCTTCCACCTCGTCGCCGACCGACGCGTGGAGCCGCTCCTGGCCGAAGCCGCGGCCGCCAAGCGCGACCGCCAGCGCGCGCGCGACGCGCTGGGATGGCTGCTGCCGACGGTGGCCCTGCAGAACCTGCTCGATGGCCTCAGCGACCAGGGCATCGAAGGCGACGCGGCGCGACAGCGGGCGGCACGCCGCTTCCACGACGAGCTGCGCGTCGCGTTCTATCCCTTCGTGTTCAAGGAGCGGCTGATCGGCGCGGCGGACATCGCGGCCCTTCCGACGCCGGCCCCCAGTGTCCGCGAACTACGGCACCGGCCCGCCGCCTGGGGGGCGCTGGCCCTGTTCGCCTTGCTCGGGCTGGGCGCCCTGTGGCGCAGCGCGCGGCGGATCGGCTGAGCGCGGCACCCAGGAAGCAGGCGCCTCCGTCGAGCCGGGGGCCTTCGGCTTGGTCTTCGCCCAAGCCACGAAGCTGCGTCGCGGCGTGGGCGGCGTGGGCGACACGGCGGTGGGCGGCGGCGACACTTCCGCCGGCGGGTCCTCCTCCTCGAGGCCGTTGAGGCTCTGGTAGCGGTGCGCCCCGGCGAACAGGGCCGACATCGGGCCATAGCCGTGGGACAGGCCGTCGAGCTCGCAGGCCGCCACCGGCAAGGTCGACGTGGTCAGCGTGGCGAGCAACAGCGCCCGGGCCCATCGCCGGTCGGGGCGCGCGGAATGCTCCATGGTCATGGCGGACTCTCCTCGATGGCGGCGCCCTGCTGGCGGGCGGTCTCGCGGCGGATGATCGCGGTATCGCGCTGGCGAACCGCCTCGTTCCAGATCTGTTCGACAAGCCGCGGCTCGCGCTGCGCGAACGATGACGAAAAGACGAGGAAGTAGCCGCGGGGTTGGATGACCGTGGGGGCGGCCTCGACGCCGTCGAGCGCGCCGGGCCGGCCACGCAGCGATGCGTACTGGGGTTCAGCGACCAGCACGCCCCCCAGGCGGCCGTTGCGCAGTTTGGCCACCATGGCGGTCACGTCGGGGTGGTTGTCGTCGACGTCCGCGCCACCGTCTCGCGCGAACGAGGCGGAACTGTGGCCGCGTTCGACGCCGATCGGCCCGGCGAGGTTCACGAAGCGCCGGCCGTCGGTGTCGGCGGCATCGCCTTGGCGCCGCAGGAGCCGGTAGCCTTGGGCGAACAGACGCCGCGATTCGTCAGGTCGTCCTTGCGCGTCGCGCGGGTAGACCAGATCCAGCGCGCGCTCGGGCGTATGGCTCGCACCGAGGATGGCGTCGACGTCGCCACGCGACGCCAGGATGAGGCAGCGCATCCAAGGCAACGGCCGCAGCTCGAAGCGCCGGGTCGGGATGGCCGCGACGACGGCGCGCATCAGCTGCAGCGAAAAATGGGCGCCGTCCGGCGGCCCCAGCTGGTCGTTGTAGCAGAGGTGGACCGTTGGCAGGGGGCGACCGGCCGCCGCGTCCACGGGCGCCGCGCCGCCGAGGGCAAGGGCGAGCGCCGCGACGAGGCGGATCGTCGCCCTCACGCCATCACTCCTCGATCAGCTCGAGGCGATCGAGTTCCATCGCATACGCCGAGGTCGCCATCGCGTTCTCCACCAGCGAAGCGCGCACCGTGCCGTGCACCCAATACGCATCCCACAGGTTGCCGAGTTCCACCGGGTTCTTCGGCTTGATGTAGATGAGCTGGTTCGGCGGCGGCGGCGGCACGTGCACGCAGGCGCCGAAGTACGGCACGAGGAACATCTCGGTGACGCGCTGCTGGTCGTCGAAGGCGATCGGCACGAGGTAGCCCGGCACCTTGCCCCGGACCCCGTCCATCGCCGCGACGGTCTTCGTGCTCGACATCACCTGCGGCATCTGCATCTGGCCCTCGTGGTCGACCTCGGGCATTTCCTCCAGCGCCTTCAGGTCTTCCGGCGGCAGGAGTTCCAGCCAGTCGATCTCGCGGGTGTCGCTCTTCGGCAGGCCGTCGGTGGCCGGGCGAGCGCCGATCTCGGGCTCCTGCGCAGCGACGAACGCGGGCGCGAGCAGCGCGGCGCACAGGGCGGCGGCGGCGAAAAGGCGGGAGAAACGCATCGACATCGGCAACACCTCGGAGGTCATCGGTCGACGGCCACGCCGTCCTGCAGGGAGCGCAGGTAGGCCACGGCCGCCGGGAACAGGCCCAGAAGGATACCGCCCGCCCAGATGCCGCCGAGCACGACGGCTTCACGGATCGAGGGCAGGCCAGGCGAGAGGAACACGCCGAAGCGCGCCTCCAGCCAAGGCCCGAGCAGCCACAGGGCCCCTTCCAGCAGGATCACACCCAGCGCGAGGCCGGCCCCGGTCAGCAGGGCGGCCTCGGCCAGCAGCAGGCCGAACACATGCCGCGGCCCGGCGCCGACGGCGCGCAGCAAGGCCATCTCGCGGCGGCGCTCGTTGAGCGTGGCGAGGATGGTGGTGAGCAGCACCATCAGGGCCGCGAGCACGGCGGCACCGGCGGCCACCAGCAGGGCGCGCTCCACGCCGCCCATCAGCGCCCACAGCTGCGTCAGGGCCACGCCCGGCAGGATCGCCGTCAGCGGCTCGGCGCGGTACTCGTTCACCACGCGCTGCACCTGGAAGGTGGCGGTGCGCGATTCCAGACCGACGAAGGCGGCGGTGATGCTCTTCGGCTGCAGTCGCTCCATCGGGATGGCCGTGGTGTCGACGCGCGCGCGGCCGATCGGCATGCCGCCGCGCCAATTGAGGTGGATGGCTTCGATCGCTTCCAGCGAAACGAACACGCCCTGGTCGATGGCCGTGCCGGTGCGGGCCAGCACGCCGACGACGGTGAAGGGTTGGTCGTCATGGGCCTGCGTGGCCACCCGCGCCGTGCCGTGCGCCAGCACGATGGCCGTCCCCGGGGCGTAGCCGAGCGTGTCGGCCACGTCCGCGCCGATCACCGCGTCGTGCAGGGCCTCGAAGGGTCGGCCTTCGCGGAATTCGAGACCACGCCGCTCGCCGAAGCCCATGCGCGCGAAGTACTCGCCCGTCGTGCCGACCACGCGGTAGCCGCGATGCGAATCGCCGAGGCTGATCGGCACCGTCCACGCCACCGGCGGCAGCGCCTTCAGTTTCTCGTAGGTGTCCCACTGCAGGTTGGCGGTGGGCTCGCCGAGGCGGAACACCGAATACAGCAGCAGCTGCACCGGATGCGCGCGCGCGCCGACGATCAGATCGGTGCCGGCGACGGAGCGCAGGAAGGCGTCGCGCGCCTCGTGGCGGATGCGCTCGATGCCGAGCAGCAGAAGCACCGAGAGGCCGAGCGTCAGCACCGTCAGCAGCACCGTGGCGCGGCGGTTCTTCAGGCTGGCCCAGGCCAAGCCGATCAAGCCGCTCATGCGGTGGCATCCGGGGTGTCGACGCCGGCGGCGGTGAGTTCGCCCAGCGCCTGCTGGCGCGGGAAGCGTGCGGCCAGCGAGAGATCGTGGCTGACGAACAGCAGGGCCGTGCCCGCTGCCGCGCATTCGGCGAACAGCAGTTCGATGAACTGGTCTCGGTTGCGGGTGTCGAGCGCCGAGGTCGGTTCATCGCAGAGCACCAGGCTCGGCCCGCCGATCAGCGCGCGCGCCGCGGCGACGCGCTGCTGCTGGCCCACCGACAGTTCGATGACGCGGCGCGAGGCCTGCGCCGCTTCGCCCAGGCCCAGCGCGGCGAGGTAGTGGCGTGCGGCGGCATCGAGGCTGCCGAAGCGCTGCAGCGCGCGTTCGCGGCGGCGCTTCGAGAAGCGGCAGGGGAGCGTCACGTTGTCGACCATCGACAGGAAGGGCAGCAGGTTGAACTGCTGGAACACGATGCCGAGGTGGTCGGCGCGCAGCCGGTCGCGGGCCGGGCCGGAACGCTTCGCCACGTCCTCGCCGGCCACCCGCACGGCGCCGGCCTGCGGCAGCAGCGTGCCGGCGATCAGGTTCAGCAGCGTGCTCTTGCCGGTGCCGCTCGGGCCATGCAGGAACACGCGATCCCCCGCCTCGAGCACCAGCGACGGCACGTCCAAGGTCCACGGACTGCGGGGCCACGCGAAGCGCAGGCCCTCGATGCGCAACACCTCGCTCATGGGGCGAGCACGAGGCGGTTGGCCGAAGCGGTCAGGGTCTCCTCACGCGCGCCGGTCGCGTCGATCACCTGCACGGTCGCCGACTGCAGCGAGGGGAACACAGCGAACATCCCGCTCTCGATGGCGCGCAGGGCCTCGGGCGCCGCACAGCGGAAGCGGTAACGCACCGTCCAGTCCGAATGGCCGCCGTGGTCCTCGTGATCGTGCGCGTGGTCGTGGTCGTGTCCGTGGTGATCGTGCGAGTCACCGGTGCCCGGCACCTCCAACACCGGCGCTTCGGCGACGCAGCGGGCCACCACGCTGAAGCGCCACAGGCGCGCATGGTCGAGCACCGCCCTCCGCGCCGCGGAGACCCGGGCCTCCTCCTCCGGATTCGCGGGCTTGCGCTCGAAGCCGACCAGGTCCTGCGCCGTCGCACGCAGGTTGATCTCGACCAGACCGCCGTCCACCGCCACGTCGACGAAGGCCTGCCCGTGGACGTGGGCATGCTGGGCCTGCGCGGCGGCGACGGATGGGAGGGCGAGCGCGAGGATCAGCGCGGCGCGGGACAGACCAAGACGCATGGCGGGCTCCGGAACAAAGGGCCTACACGATAGCGATCCCGCCTCACGGCGGGATGAATCGTCCCGGCGCGCAAGCCGCGGAGCGAAGCCGCCGGCCGCCGCTGCCATACTCCGCGCCCCATCCCTGCGTCCCGACCCATGAGTCCCCGCGATCTCGCCCTGCTCGTCCTGCTGGCCGGCCTCTGGGGCAGCTCCTTCCTGTTCATGCGCATCGCCGGGCCGGAACTCGGCGCCGCGCCGCTGGCGTGGATGCGGGTGACGGTCGCGGCCGTTTTCTTGGGTGCCCTGCTGGTCGTGCGCCGGGAGTCGCCGCCGCTGTCCGGTCGCTGGGGCGCGATGACGCTGATGGCGTTCACCAACACCGCGGCGCCCTTCCTGCTGCTCACCTGGGCGACCATCCACCTGAGCGCCGGTTACGGCGCCCTGCTGAATGCCACGACGCCCCTGTGGGGCGCGGTGATCGGCACGCTGTTCTTCGGCCTCGCCGCCGGCCGCCAGCTATGGGCGGGCCTGGCACTCGGCTTCATCGGCGTCGGCGTGCTCGTTGCGGGCAAGTTGAACGACATCGGCAGCGCGGCCCTGCTGCCGATCCTCGCCGGGCTCGCCGCGACGGCCTGCTACGGCCACGCCGCGCATTACGCCCGCACCGGCTTCGCTGGCGTCACGCCGCTCGGCCTCGCCTTCGGTAGCCAGCTGCTGGCCAGCCTGTGGCTACTCGGCCCGGCGGTGGCCGAATGGCCCGCCGCGATCCCGTCATGGCAGGCGCTGGCCTGCGTCGCCTTCCTCGGCGTGGCCTGCACCGGCATCGCCTACCTGATCTATTTCGGCCTGATCGCCCGCATCGGTTCGACCAAGGCGACGATGGTCACCTACATCGCGCCGGTCTTCGGCGTGGCCTGGGGCGCGCTGTTGCTGAAGGAAACGATCACGCCGGCCATGCTGGCCGGCGGCGCCGTGATCCTCGCCGGCGTGGCGGTGGCCGGACGCGCGCGGAAGTCCTGACGACCCGCTACGCCGGCTCCGGACCCGCCACCCGGTTGCGTCCCGCCTGCTTCGCCCGGTACATCGCGGCATCGGCGCGGGACAGCAACGCCTCCGCACCAGCCGTGCCGCCCGGATCGTCCGGCTGCAGCACGCCCACGCCGAAGCTGGCGGTCACCGCTAGCGGGCCGTTGCGTGTCTCGACCGGCGAATCGGCGATGGCGCGGCGCAATCGCTCGCCGAGCCCCATGGCTTGCACGGCCGACGCGCCGGCCAGCGTCAGGACGAACTCCTCGCCGCCGTGCCTCGAGGCCAGATCGCCGCCGCGAAGCATCGAGGAGAGCCTGCGTGCCACCTCGGCGAGGACCTCGTCGCCCACGGCGTGGCCCAGCGAGTCGTTGATGGACTTGAAGCGATCGATGTCGACGAAAACCACGGCGATGGAACGGCCCTGGGCCTTCGCTTCGTCGATGCGTCGCGGCAGCGTCGCCGCCATCGCGCGGCGATTGGGGAGGTTCGTCAGCGGGTCCCGCTCGGCCAGCACCTGGAGTCGGTCGCGCTGGCGTCGCAAGGCCCCCATGCGCAGCGACATCGCGATCGTCATGGCCACCGTGTACCAGGCCTGGCTCAGCAGCAGGCTTTCAGGGCTCCAAGCCGGCAGCATCTGAGCCATCAGCATGGCGTAGACCACCAGGACAGGCGTGACCGCGACGAGCAGCGCCTTGCCCCCGGCCTGGCCGCGGGCCCATGTCATCGCGCCGATGGCCGCAGCCGCGGCGAAGATCGCCACGCTGGCAGGACGCCAGAGATCGGACACCGTGGATCCCGGGAGCGGCAGCAGGATCCAAACCGTCAGCAGGGCACCCAAGAGGAAACCCCAGTGCCGTGTGCGGTGGATGGCGGGCAGGACGCGATCGCAGCGCGTGTAGACCACCGCGACGTACCACGTCCCACCCGCGACGACCGCAGGCAGCACTTCGATCGCCAGCTGGGCCAGCTCCGGATTCGGAAGCCAGGGCCGCGGCCAGGCCGCCAAGCCGCTTCGCAACGCCGCCCACAGGGAGAACGACGCCGTCGAGAGCGCGAAAAGCGCGGCGACGCGATCGCGGGCATTGGCGGCGATCAGCAACGAGGACAACAGCATGGCGAGGAGGATGGCGACGCCACCCACCCGAATGGCGAAGCGCAACGTGTCCTCGCGCTGCAGGGGCGCCGGATCGCCGTAGCGGACGGTGATCGGCCAACCGAAGCCGCCGGTGGGCGGCGCGGTCACGATGATGGGTTCCCGCGAGCCGGGTGCGGGTGCCAGCGTCGCGCCGACGCCGGAACGGAACCGGGTGTCGCTGCTGCGGGTGTCGAAGCTCAGTCCACAGCGCGCCTGGCCCCCGCGCTGGATCGTCACGAGTCCCGGCGGTGTTTCAAGCACGAGCACGGACTGCGACCACGCCGGCCACCCCTCGGCCGGGGGATCGATGTGGACGACTTGCGCATCCGGCGGAGGCGGGCGGCGGCAGTTGAGATTGATGTCGAAGGGCCTGCCCTGCAGGCGCTCCACGCTCGGCTCGGGTGCCGCCGCCTGCGCGACGGCGATGCCGCCCGCCAGTGCCCATGCCAGCACCAGCAGCATCGCGACCGCGATCGCCCTCCAGCCACGCATCATGCTGCGAACCCCTCCCGGCTAGCCCGTATTCTGCACCCCGGCGGCGATGCCGTTCACCGTGGCCGCCAGCGCGCGGAAGCGGGCGTCGTCCGGGCGCCCCGCGGCGCGCCAATCGCGCAGCAGTTCGACCTGCAGCAGGCTGATCGGGTCCACGTAGGGATTACGCAGCCGGATCGAGCGCGCCAGGCGGGCGTCGCCGGCCAGCAGGGCCGCGCCGCGCAGGGCTTCGACGCCCTGCACCGTGCGCTCGAACTCGGCGCCGATATCGGCGAAGTAGCGCGCGTGGCGCTCGCCGGCCAGCTGCGAGTAGGCCTCGAAGATGCCCAGCTCGGTCTTGGCGAGGATCATCTCGAGGTCGTCGAGCACGGTGTCGAAGAACGGCCAGTCGCGGGCCATCTCGACCAGCGCCGCGTCGCCGAAGCGTTCGCGCGCGGACTGCAGGGCGCGACCCACGCCGTACCACGCAGTGAGGTTGCTGCGGTTCTGGCTCCAGCCGAACACCCACGGGATGGCGCGCAGGCCATCGAGGCCGGCACCGCGCTTGCTCGGGCGCGAGCCGATGTTCAGCCGTTCGATCACGTCGATGGGCGTGGCGTCGCGGAAGTAGTCGACGAAGTCGG
>JAIXTZ010000245.1 GCA_027483745.1 Lysobacteraceae bacterium | reverse complement strand
ACTTGGTGCCCCGGCCGCCATGGACCTGATGCTCACGGGCCGCGGCCTGCGCGCCTCGCAGGCCCGGGCCATCGGCCTCGTCGACAAGGTGGTGGAAGGCCCGATGCTTGAGGATGCCGCCATCGAACTGGCCAAGAAGGGCACGCAGCGCCCGCTCAAGCAGCGCCTCACCGCCTGGGCCACCAACACCTGGCCGGCGCGCCAGGTGCTCGCCAACATGATGGTGAAGCAGGTGGCGCGGAAGGCCCGCAAGGAGCACTACCCCGCCCCGTTCGCGATGATCGAGGCCTGGCGCCGCAATGGCGTCGGCAACGTCGGCAAGGCGCTGATGGCGGAAGCCAAGGCCGTGTCGAAGCTCGCCACCGGGCCGACGGCGATGAACCTCGTGCGCGTTTTCCTGCTGATGGAGCGCCTCAAGGGCCTCGGCGGCAAGGACCACGGCATCCAGCACGTCCACGTGGTGGGCGCCGGCGTGATGGGCGGCGACATCGCGGCCTGGGCCGCCTTCCGTGGCTTCACGGTGACCCTGCAGGACCGCGAGATGAAGTTCATCGAGCCGGCCCTGAAGCGCGCCGACGAGTTCTACGCCAAGAAGATCAAGGACGAGGCCAAGCGCGCCGAGACCCGCGCCCGCCTGCAGGCCGATGTCGAAGGCACGGGCGTGGCCAAGGCCGACCTAGTCATCGAGGCCATCTACGAGAACGCCGAGGCCAAGCACGCGCTGTTCAAGAAGGCGGAGGAAACGCTGAAGCCCGGCGCCATCCTCGCCACCAACACCAGCTCGATCGCGCTGGAGATCCTGCGAGAGGGCCGCACCGACGCCGCCCGCTTCGCCGGCCTGCACTTCTTCAACCCGGTGGCGATGATGCCGCTGGTGGAGATCGTCCAGCACGACGGCCTCGATGCCGAGACCACGCGCCGCCTCGCCGCTTTCTGCAAGGCCATCGACAAGCTGCCCGTGCCCGTTGCCGGCACGCCGGGCTTCCTCGTCAACCGCATCCTCGCGCCCTACATGCAGGAAGCCATCCTGCTGTTCAAGGAAGGCGTGCCGGGCGCGGTGATCGACAAGGCCGCGCTGAAGTTCGGCATGCCGATGGGCCCGATCGAACTCGTCGACACCGTGGGCCTCGACGTGGCTGCGAGCGTGGGCAAGATCATGGCGGCCTTCCATGGCCAGCCCCTGCCGGACGGCCTGACCGTCGAAGAGGGCAAGCGCGGCAAGAAGGACGGCCAGGGCCTCTACACGTGGGAGAACGGCAAGGCGGTGAAGCCCGCCGTGCCGGCCGAGTACAAGGCACCCGACGACCTCGAAGACCGCCTGATCCTGCCGCTGGTCAACGAAGCGGTGAGCTGCCTCGCCGATGGCACCGTGGCCGACGCCGACCTGCTGGATGCCGGCGTGATCTTCGGCACCGGTTTCGCGCCCTTCCGCGGCGGCCCCATTGCCCACGCGCGGGCGGCCGGCCCGGCCAAGCTGAAGGCCACGCTGGAGGCCCTGGCCGCCAAGCACGGCGACCGGTTCAAGCCGCGCCCGGGCTGGGATGCGCTCTGAGTCGGTGAAGGCGATGCGATCCACCCTGTCCGAAGCGCGTTGACACACCCGGAGGCCGCATCGACCATGCGGCCTTCGCATTTCAAGGAACCGACCATGCGCCTGCCCCTTTCCGCCCTCGCCGCCGCCCTGCTCCTCGCCGCCTGCGGGGGCCAGGCCGATGCCCCCGCCGCCACCGACGCCGCCAAGCCGGACGGCAACGGCAAGCGCCAGGTCAACGTCTATAACTGGTCCGACTACATCACGCCGGAGACGCTGGAGCGCTTCACGCGCGAGACCGGCATCGAGGTGGTCTACGACGTCTATGCCGACAACGAGACGCTCGACGCCAAGCTCGTCGCCGGCCAGAGCGGCTACGACGTGATCTTCCCGTCGGCGCCGTTCGCCCAACAGCACATCGCCAACAACCTCTACGCCGCGCTCGACAAGGCGGCGCTGCCGAACCTCGGCAACATCGATCCCGCGCTGGCCGCCGGCCTTGCGGCCGCCGATCCGGACGGCACGCACATCGTCCCCTACATGTGGGGAACGACGGCCATCGGCTACAACAAGCAGAAAGTCGCCGAGGTGATGGGACAGGACTTCGTCATCGACAGTTGGGCCGCCATCTTCGACCCGGCGATCAGCGACAGGCTCGCGACCTGCGGCATCGGCATCCTCGACGACCAGCAGGAAGCCTTCTCGGCCGCCCTGTTCTTCCAAGGCCGCGACCCGAACGGCATGGGCAACGGCGAGATCGAGCTGGTGCAGCAGACCTTCGCGCCCATCCGCAAGAACATCCGCTACTTCAACTCCAGCCGCTACATCGACGACCTCGCCAATGGCGAGATCTGCGTGGCACTGGGCTACAACGGCGACGTCCTGCAGGCCCGTGACCGCGCCGAGGAGACCGGCACCGGCGTCGAGATCGCCTACGTGATCCCGAAGGAAGGCGCGATCCGATGGTTCGACGTCATGGCCGTTCCCGCCGACGCGCCGAACAAGGCCGAGGCGCACGCGTTCATCAACTTCCTGCTGACGCCCGACGTCATCGCCCCGATCACCGAGTTCGTCGGTTACGCGTCGGCGAACGCGCCGGCCAAGGCGCTCGTGAGCGAGGACCTGCGCAACGACCCGGCGGTCTACCCGCCGGAAGACGTGATCGGCAAGCTCGTCGACACGCGCAAGCTGCCGCTGGAGGAAAACGACGCCCGCCAGCGCGCGTGGACGTCGATCAAGAGCGGCGGCTGAGCCGATGAGCTCCCCCGCGCGCCGGCAGGCCCAGGTCGACCCCTGGCAGGACCCGAACGCGGAGCCCATCCTCCGCATCGAGGGCGTCACCAAGACCTTCGGCAAGACCTACGCCGTGGACGATGTCTCCCTCGACATCTTCCGCGGCGAGTTCTTCGCCCTGCTCGGCGGCTCGGGCTGCGGCAAGTCGACGCTGCTGCGCATCCTCGGCGGCTTTGAGGTACCGGACAAAGGCCGCGTGCTGATCGACGGCACCGACATGACGCACGTGCCGCCCTACGAGCGGCCGGTGAACATGATGTTCCAGAGCTATGCGCTGTTCCCGCACATGACGGTCGAACAGAACATCGCCTTCGGCCTGAAGCAGGACAAGCGCCCGGCGAGCGAGATCGGCGACCGCGTGGCGGCCATGCTCGACCTCGTCAAGATGGGACAGCTCGGGCGCCGCAAGCCGGACCAGCTGTCGGGCGGCCAGCGCCAGCGCGTGGCCCTCGCCCGCGCGCTCGCGAAGGAACCCAAGCTGCTGCTGCTCGACGAGCCGCTGGGGGCGCTAGACAAGAAGCTGCGCGAGCACACCCAGTTCGAACTGGTGAACATCCAGGAGCGCACCGGCACCACCTTCGTCATGGTGACGCACGACCAAGAGGAGGCGATGACGATGTCGACGCGCGTGGCGGTGATGGACGCCGGCCGCATCCTGCAGGTCTCGACGCCGGCCAACCTCTACGAGTACCCGAGTTCGAAGTTCGTCGCCGAGTTCATCGGTGCGGTCAACATGCTGCGAGGGACGGTCGTCGAGCAGCAGGATGAGCGCGTCCTCGTGCACTGCCACGACTTCGCCTTCGATGTCTGGGCACGCTACGCCGAGCCGCTGCCGGTCGGCACCGACGTCCACGTGGCCGTGCGCCCGGAGAAGATCGACGTCGCCGAAACCGAGCCCGCGGGCATGGACAACGTGGTGCGCGGCCGCGTCGTCGAGATCGCCTATCTGGGCGACGTCTCCATCTACCACGTCCAAACGGACGACGGCTTCGTGCTGCGCGTGCAGGAAACCCATGCCGCCCGCAGCGCCGACCCGCACTACAACTGGGGCGACGTGCTGTACCTCGTGTGGCACGCCCGCGACGCGATCGTGCTGACGACCTGATGCAGCGCCCGGCCTCCCATGACGGCGGCGCGTGGTGGGACCTCTGGTTCCAGGTCGTCGTCGGCCTGTTCCGCCAGATCGGCGCCCTCGGCCGCGAACTGCGCGGAAGCCGGGGCCGCTACGTCGTCATCGCCATCCCGATGCTGTGGCTGCTGGCGTTCTTCCTCGCGCCGCTACTCGTGGTGCTGAAGATCAGCGTCGCTGAACGCACGGGCGGCGTGCCGCCCTACTCCGACCTCGTCGCGATCGGCGAACAGGGCCTCGTCCAGATCAACCTGAGCTTCAAGGGCTACGCCACCCTGCTCGCCGACCCGCTGTACGTCGAGAGCTACCTCAACTCCCTGCAGTTCGCCTCCATCTCGACCCTCGGCTGCCTGCTGCTCGGCTATCCGATCGCCTACGGCATCACGCGCGCCACGCCGGGATGGCGCATGTTCCTGCTGGTGCTGGTGGTGCTGCCGTTCTGGACCAGCTCGCTGCTGCGTACTTACGCGCTGACCGGCCTGCTGCGCGACAACGGGATGGTGAACCAGCTGCTGATGGCGATCGGCGCGACCGACGCGCCGATCCGGCTGATCGACACGCCGTTCGCGGTGTACGTCGGCATCACCTACAACTACCTGCCCTTCATGGTTCTGCCCTTGGTGGCGAACCTGATGCGGCTTGATTTCACCCTGCTGCAGGCCGCAGCGGATCTTGGGGCGAAACCGTGGCGGGCCTTCCTCTCGGTGACCCTGCCGCTGTCGCTGCCGGGCATCATCGCCGGCTCGCTGCTGGTGTTCATCCCGGCGGTCGGCGAATACGTCATCCCGGCCCTGCTGGGTGGCCCCGAGGCGCTGAGCATCGGCTCGCGGATCTGGGACGACTTCTTCAACGCCCGCAACTACCCGCTGGCCGCGGCCGTGGCCCTGGCCATGCTGGTGTTGATCGTCGTCCCAATGCTGCTGTTCGAGTACTCGCAGGAGCGGCGTGCGGAGAAGGAGGCACAGCGCGCATGAGCGAACGTCGGCCTTTCCTGCTCTACACCCTGATGGTGTTCGGCTACGCTTTCCTGTACCTGCCGATCGCCAGCGTCGTCGCCTTTTCGTTCAACGAAACCCGCTCGGTGAGCCTTTGGAAGGGCTTCTCGCTGGAGTGGTACGGCCGCTTGCTGGACAACCAGGCGGTGATCGACGCCGCCGGGCTATCGCTGCTGATCGCCGCGATGGCGTCCACGCTCGCGGTGGTGATCGGCACCCTGGCCGCCCTGGCCCTGTCGCGGTTCGGCCGGTTCAAGGGGCGAGGCCTGCTGTCACTGCTCAGCTCCGCGCCGCTGGTGATGCCCGACGTGATGCTGGGCATCAGCGCGCTGTTCCTGTTCATCACCCTGCAGCAGCTCGTCGGCTGGCCGGAAGGCCGCGGCATCGACACCATCACCATCGCGCACGTGACGCTCTGCGTCTGCTACGTCACCGTGGTGGTGCGCTCGCGGCTCGCGCAAACCGACCACAGCCTCGAGGAAGCGGCGATGGACCTCGGCGCGCGGCCGTGGAAGGTTTTCTTCCTGGTGACCTTGCCGCTGATCTGGCCGGCGCTGCTGGCCGGCTGGCTGCTCGCCTT
>JAIXTZ010000258.1 GCA_027483745.1 Lysobacteraceae bacterium | reverse complement strand
CGCCGCGCGGATGCGCTGGGCGTCGCTGGTGACCGGCGCCTCCACGCCGAGCCGCGCGAACGCGGCCTGCACGGAGCCGAGGTTGGCGCCGCCGGAATCGAGCATGACCAGTCGGATGCGCGAGGCATCGATGGCCGGCAGCGCGTCGCTCACAGCACGCCCTTGGTGCTCGGCAAGGCCGTGCCCTCGCGGCGGATCGCGAGGCGAAGGGCGCGCGCGACGACCTTGAAGCAGGCCTCGACCATGTGGTGCGTGTTCTCGCCGCGCACCTGCAGGTGCAGGTTCAGGCCGGACGTCTCGCAGAGCGAGCGGAAGAAGTGCGGCACCAGCTCGGTGGCGAGGCCGCCGACCTCGGCACGCTGGAACGCGCCTTCGAAGACGAAGTACGGCCGGCCGGAGAAATCGACCACCGCGGACGCGCGGGTCTCGTCCATCGGCAACGCGAAGGCCGCGCGGGCTTCGGCACCGAAACCGTCGGCTGCGGCCGAGGCGGACTCACCGCCCTGCCCCTCGCCGCCGTCGAAGCCATAGCGGCCGATGCCGCGCTTGTCGCCCAGCGCTTGCTTCAGCGCCTGGCCGATCGCGAGCGCGCAGTCCTCGACGGTGTGGTGCTCGTCGATGTGCAGGTCGCCGGCGCAACGCACGGCCAGCCCGAAGCCGCCGTGTTTGCCGAGCTGCTCCAGCATGTGGTCGAAGAAGCCGTGGCCGGTGGCGATGGCCGGCTCGCTCGCGCGGTCGAGGTCGACCTGCACGGTGATCTTCGTCTCCTTCGTCGTGCGCTCGACAGTGGCCGTGCGCGGCGAAGCGGTGAGCGCGTGTGCGATCACCGCCCAGTCGTAATGGCCGTCCTTCAAGCGGAAACCGCGCACGCCGAGGTTGGTGGCGAACTGCATGTCCGTCTCGCGGTCGCCGACCATCGCGCTGTTGGCCAAGTCGATATCGCGGTCGCGCAGGTAGTGCATGACCATGCCGATGCCGGGTTTGCGCGTGGGCAGGTTCTCGCGCGCAAAGCTCTCGTCGATCAGGATTTCGCGGAAGCGGATGCCCTGCGACTCGAGGATCTGGAGCAGCAGGCGCTGCGGGCCCTCGAAGGTCTCGCGCGGGAAGCTCGGCGTGCCGAGCCCGTCCTGGTTGCTCACCATGACGAACTGGAAGCCGGCGTCGCGGAGCTTCTGCAAGGCGGCGATGCAGCCCTTCGTGAGGCGGAACTTCTCGAAGGCATCGATCTGCTCGTCGGCAGGCTCGTCGATCAGCACGCCGTCGCGGTCGATGAACAGGATCTTCTGGGGCATGGCGGAATCTCAGGCGGTCGCGGCGAGGCGCGAGCGGAGGGCAGAAAGGGCGGCGAGCATCGCGTCGTTCTCCTCCGCGGTGCCGATGGTGATGCGCAGGGCGTCCTGCAACTGCGGGGCGGCGCGCTGGTCGCGCACGACGACGCCCGCGGCGAGCAAGGCCTGCATGGCGGCCTCGGCATCGGCGAAGCGCACCAGCAGGTAGTTGGCGTCGGAGGCGTAGACGGCGCGCACGCCGTCGAGCCCGCGCAGCGCCTCGGACACACGGCCACGTTCGGCGACGATGCGCCCGGCGCGACGCTTCGCCTCGTCGGCGGCCGACGGCGAAACGGCGTCGAGCGCAAGCGCCACCGCCGGCGAGGCCAGCGGGTACGGCGGGGCGATGGCGGCGAGCACGCGGATCAGCGCAGGGTCACCGATGGTGATGCCGAGCCGCGCGCCGGCCAGCGCATACGCCTTCGACAGCGTGCGCAGCACGACAAGGTTCGGGAATCGCTCGCGCAGCGCCAGGGCGCCGGGCGAGTCGTTGTACTCGCCGTAGGCTTCGTCCACCACGACCAGCGCCCGCCCGGCCACGCCGCGCAGCAGGCGCTCGAGCTCTGCGTTCGGCACGGCGCCACCGGTCGGATTCGAGGGCGAGCAGACATAGATCAGCTTCACCGGTGCCTTGGCCACCGAGAGCTCCAGCGCGCGCAGCGCGGCGTCGACGTCGAAACGGAAGCGCTCGCCCTCGTCCACCAGCGGCACCTCGACCACCGGCGCCCCCTGCACGCGCGCCGACACGGCGTACATGCCGAACACCGGCGGCGCGACGAGAACGGCCTCGCGTTCGGCGCGGCAGAGCGCGCGCGTCAGCAGGTCGATGCCTTCGTCGCTGCCGCGCGTCATCAGCAGGCTGTCCTCGGGCACGCCGTAGAGCGCGGCGAGGCGCGCCCGCAGCGCGGCCGGCTGCGGCTCGGGATAGCGGTTCAAGCCCTGCCCCGGATCGGCCGGCGAGGCCCACGGGCTCTCATTGGCATTGAGCCAGACGCGGCCCTTGAGGCCGGTCTTGCGCGCCGAGCCGTAGCCGCCGAAATCGCGCAGGTCGGCGCGGACCAGATCGAGCACGTTCATGCCGAGGCCTCCAGCCGCTGGACGACCGACTGCGCGTGGGCTTCGAGCGACTCCGCGCGGGCCATCGTGACGGCGCAGGGCCCGATGGCGCGCAGGCCCTCGCGGCTCACCTGCTGCACGCTGATGCTGCGCTGGAAGCTCGCCACCGAGACCCCGCTCCAGGCCCGCGCCGCACCGCCGGTGGGCAGCACGTGGTTGGTGCCGGAGCAGTAGTCACCCAGCGATTCCGGCGCGTAATCGCCGAGGAAGATCGAACCGGCGCAGGTGATCTTCGGCAGCCAGGCGCGCGGTTCGCGCAGTTGCACGATCAGGTGCTCGGGGCCGTAGGCGTTGCTGATCGCGAAGGCCTCGTCCAGCGTCGGCACGACGATGAGGCGGGCGAAGTCGAGCGCCTTGGTGGCGATGGCCTCGCGCGGCAGGCGCGCAACCTGCGCCGTCACTTCGGCTTCGACGGCGGCGGCGAAGGCCGCGCTGTCGGTCACCAGCACCACCTGCGAGTCGGGGCCGTGTTCGGCCTGCGCCAGCAGGTCGGCGGCGACGAAGGCGGCGTTCGCACCCGCATCGGCGATGACCAGCACCTCGGACGGGCCGGCCGGCATGTCGATGGCGGGACCATCGGGCAGCGCGGTGACCTGCGACTTCGCCAGCATCACCCAGGCATTGCCCGGGCCGAACAGCTTGTCGCAGCGGGGCACGCTCTCGGTCCCGAAGGCCATCGCGGCGATGGCCTGCGCGCCGCCGAGGGTGAACACGCGACGGATGCCGCAAAGCCGCGCCGCCACCAGCACGGCTGGATCGGCCGTGCCGTCGGCCCGCGGCGGCGTGCACACCACGACCTCGCGGCAGCCGGCGATCGCAGCCGGAACGCCGAGCATCAGCGCGGTCGAAGGCAGCGGCGCGGAGCCGGCCGGCACGTACAGGCCGACGGTGTCGATGGCGCGCAGCACGCGGCCGCAGCGCACGCCCGGGGCGGTATCGATCTCGAACTCCGTCGGCGCGCCGGCGCGGTGCCAAGCATCGAGGCGCGACTTGGCGTCGATCATCGCCGCGCGCAGGGCGGGATCGAGGCCCGCTTCAGCGGCGTCGAACTCGGCGGCGCCCACCTCGATCGACTCCAGTTCGACGTTGTCGAAGCGGCGGGTCAGCGCGCGCAGCGCGGTGTCGCCGTCGGCGCGCACCTGCGCGAGGATGCGCTGCACGGCGGCGATGCGCTCCTCGCTCGAATTCGAGGGCGGCCGCGCGAGCGCAGCAGCGCGCTCGTCAGCGGAAAGCCCGGCCCAGTCGAGGGTCTTCATGGTCGTCATCCAATCGTCGTGCTCAGGCCAGCATCTGCTCGACCGGCAGCACCATCAGGGCGCTGGCACCGGCCTTCTTCATGTCCTCGAGGCGCTGCCAGGTCACCGCCGTGCGGCACAGCGCCTGCACCGCGACGCGCGAGCCATCGCCGTCGAGCGTGGTCACCAGCGGCGCGTCCACGTCCGGCAGCAGCTTCAGCAGTTCGCCCAGCGCGGCGCGCTCGGCCTGCATCATCAGCAGCTTCGCGGCCTTCACCGACAGCACGCCGTCGAGGCGACGCAGCAGCAGGTCGGCCAGCGCCTCGCGCTCGTCATTGAACGGCTTCGAGGGGCCGGCGATGACCGCCTCGCTCTCGAGGATCACCGCCACTTCCTTCAACTGGTTGGCCACCAGCGTGCCGCCGGTGGAGACGAGGTCGCAGATGGTCTCGGCCTTGCCGAGGCGCGGCGCGATCTCCACCGAGCCCGACAGCAGCACGGGCTCGGCGTCGACGGCGTTGTCCCTCAGCCACTTCGCCAGCAGCGCCGGGTAGCTGGTGGCACAGCGCAGGCCGGCGAGGCGCTGCGGGCCGGGCCACTCCCAGTCCTGCGGCACCGCCACCGACAGGCGGCAGCGGCCAAAACCGAGGCGGCGCACGACGCTGAACGCCTCGCCCTCGCCCTTCGCGCGGCGCTCGTAGTCCTGCTCGGCCAGCACATTGAGGCCGACGATGCCGAGGTCGCAGACGCCTTCGGCAATCAGCCCGGGGATGTCGTCGTCGCGGACGAGGAGCAGGTCGATGGGGAGCGATTCGCCGTAGCAGAACAGGCGGTCGCGGCTCTCGCGGAAGCTCAGGCCGGCGCGCGCGAGCAGGTCACGGGCGGGGTCCGAGAGGCGGCCGGATTTCTGGATGGCAATGCGCAGGCGATCGTGCGTCCGCATGGTGCGGGCTCCGTGGAAAAGCGAATCGGTTGGGGGATCAGGGCGTGTGTTCGTGGCCGGGCACGGCGAAGGCCGCACCCGGCGAGAGATGCCCGAGGCGTTCGGCGGCGAGGCGGTAACCGCCCGCGCCGAGGGACAAGCAGCGAGCGACGCGGCCCACGGTGGTGACGCTGACGCCGGTGCGGTCGTGGATCTCGCGGTAGGCGCGGCCTTCGGCGAGTTCCGGCACCACGGCCCAGCGGTCGGCCATGGCCTCGAGCTCGGCGGGGGTGCAGAGATCGACGAGGAAACGCAGCAGCTCGTCCGGGGTCTCCAAGGCGCGAAGCGCATCCACGAGCCCTGCCAGCCGCACGTCGGCCGATGTGCCGGGCGGCACGGGCGCGGCGACGGCAGCGAGGGAGAGATCGAGGGCAGGGCGGCGCTTCATGGGCCGCCACTGTAATAGCGCGTTATTACATTGGTCAATAGCGTGTCGACTAGGAGCTCCCGAGGTCTTCACTCCGTAATCTCGATCTTGGGCCGGGGATGCGCGAGTCTGGGCGCTCAAGCGGAGGCGCTGCCGTGATCCACCGACGACCCCTGGGCAAACCCTGGCAAGAGGAGCTACAGCTCGACGACGGGCGTCGGCTCTGGCTGCGACCGATCCTGCCGGCCGATGCGGAGCCCTTGCGCGCGGGCTTCGCCCTGCTGACGCCGGAGGAGGTACGGATGCGCTTTCTTCATCCCCTGACGGCGCTCAGTCCCGAGCTGGCCCGCCGCCTCACGCACATCGATCCACGGACGCAATTCGCCCTGGTGCTGGCCGAGCCGGACACCCCCGGTAAGGCGCTGGTGGGTGGCGTGGTGCGCGCGGCGATCGACCCCGGTTCGAAGCGTGCCGACTTCGCCATCCTGGTGATCCGCTATCTGGCCAACCAGGGCCTTGGCACCCTGCTGATGAAGCAGATGCTGCGCTGGGCCAAGCTAAAGCGCCTCGACGCCGTCTACGGCGACGTGCTGCAGGAGAACACCCAGATGCTGCACCTTGCCCAGCAACTGGGCTTCCGCAGGCTGCCCGCCGAGGAACCGGGGCTGGTCCGCATCGAAAAGCAGCTTCGAGACATCGCCTAACGACGGTACTTGGGCGGCGGCGGCGTTGACGCGGTCCCTGCAGGGAGCGGGAAGGCCCGCGTTACACTCCGCGCCCTCATGACGCACCCCAGCCTTCCCGCCGCGCCGCTCCCCGCCCGCGGCCAGCAGCGCGCCGATTGGCGCCTCCCCGTCAACCCGACCGCTGCCGCGCTCGCGATCGTCGAACGCGCGCGGGCGCACGACGGCCTGGTGGTGGCCGTGGCGCGCGACACGGCCGCCGCGCTGCGACTCGAATCGGACCTGAAATCGCTCGCCCGGGGCCTGCCCGTGCTGCATTTCCCGGACTGGGAAACCCTGCCCTACGACCTGTTCTCGCCGCACCCAGACATCATTTCGGAGCGTGTGGCGGCGCTGTACCGCCTTCCGGCATTGAAGCGCGGCGTACTCGTGGTGCCGGTCTCGACCCTCCTCCAGAGGCTCGCACCGCCGGAATGGGTGGCGGGCAATGTGCTCGACCTGAAGAAGGGCCAGAAGCTCGACCTCGACGCCGAGAAGCGCCGCCTGCAGGCCGCGGGCTATCGCCACGTGCCGCAGGTGAACGACCCGGGCGACTTCAGCGTGCGCGGCGCGCTGCTGGACCTGTTCCCGACCGGCGCGTCCGAGCCTTACCGCATCGAACTGTTCGACGACACGATCGATTCGCTGCGCAGCTTCGACCCGGAAACGCAGCGCTCGATGCACGCCATCGACGCGATCGAACTGCTGCCGGCGCGCGAGTTCCCGCTCGACGAGGCCAGCTGCAAGCGCGCGCGCGAGGCGATGCTCGACCGCTTCGACGTCAATCCCCGGCGCTGCCCGCTGGTGCAGGACCTGAAGGAGGGCGAGGCGCCGGCCGGCATCGAGTACTACCTGCCGTTCTTCTTCGAACGGACCGCCAGCTTGTTCGACCACGTGCCGGCCAATGCGCTCGTGGTGCTCGATACCGGCTGGGAGCCGGCGGCCGAGCAGCAGCTCGCCCAATGCGCGCAGCGCTGGGAGCAGCGCCGCCACGACATCGAGCGTCCGGTGCTGCCGCCGGAAGACCTCTGGCTGCGCCTCGACGAGCTGCGCGCCGCACTCAACCGGCACGTGCGCATCGAGCAGGTGCTGCCGGAGCACCCGCGCTTCGAGAAGGGCCTCACCCTCGATGCGCAGCCGGCGCCCAACCTGCCGCTCGCCGCCAAGGGCGAAGCGCCGGCCGCCGCACTGCGGGCGTTCCTGTCCAGCTATCCGGGGCGCGTGCTGATCGCCGCCGATTCGCCGGGCCGCCGCGAAGCGCTGATCGACGTGCTGGCGGCGGCCGATCTCAAGCCGCCCACCGTCGCGGATTGGGCGGCCTTCCTCGATAGCGATCACCGCTACGCCATCGGCGTCGTGCCGCTCGATGCCGGCTTCGCATTGACGGAGCCCGCGATCGCGGTGCTCACCGAGCGCCAGCTGTTCCCGGAAAAAGCCGAACAATCGCGCCGCCGCACGCGCCGCGGCGTGCGCGACCCGGATGCGATCATCAAGGACCTCTCCGAGATCGCCGTCGGTTCGCCGATCGTCCACGAGGAGCACGGCGTCGGCCGCTACCGTGGCCTCGAGGTGCTGGAGGCCGGGGGCGTGGCCGGCGAGTACCTCGTCATCGAGTACGCCAAGGGCGACAAGCTCTACGTGCCGGTTTCCCAGCTGGAGCGCGTCTCGCGCTACTCGGGCGCCTCCATCGAGCATGCGCCCTTGCACAGCCTCGGCGGCGAGGCGTGGGAAAAGGCCCGCAAGCGCGCCGCCGACAAGGTGCGCGACGTCGCCGCCGAGCTGCTGGAGATCCAGGCGCGCCGGCAGGCCCGTGCGGGGCTCGCGCTGCCGGTCGACCGCGCCATGTACGAGCCCTTCGCGGCGACCTTCCCGTTCGAGGAAACGCCCGACCAGCTCAGCGCGATCGACGCCGTCATCACCGACCTCGCCAAGCCCTCACCGATGGACCGCGTGGTCTGCGGCGACGTCGGCTTCGGCAAGACCGAAGTGGCCGTGCGCGCCGCTTTCGTGGCCGCCGCTGCAGGGAAGCAGGTGGCGGTGCTGGTGCCCACCACCCTGCTCGCCGAGCAGCACTACCGGAACTTCCGCGACCGCTTCGCCGACTGGCCGATCCGCGTCGAGGT
>JAIXTZ010000302.1 GCA_027483745.1 Lysobacteraceae bacterium | reverse complement strand
GTTCTGCCCGCTGCCCGAGGCCGGGCTGATCCTCGTCGACGAGGAGCACGACGCCAGCTACAAGCAGCAGGACGGCATCCGCTACCACGCCCGCGACCTCGCGCTCTGGCGCGGCCAGGCCTGCGGCGTGCCGGTGGTGCTGGGCAGCGCCACGCCCGCCCTCGAGACACAGCGCCAGGCCCTGTCGCAGCGGCTGACGCGGCTGGTGCTTCCCGCGCGGGCCCGGACCGGGGCACGGGCGCCGTCGGTGCGCGTGCTCGATGTGCGCAAGCGCAAGCTCGACGCCGGCCTCGCGCCGGAACTGCTGGACGCGATCGAAAAGACGCTGGGCCGCGGCGAGCAGGCGCTGGTGTTCCGCAACCGCCGCGGCTACGCCCCGGTGCTGCTCTGCCACGACTGCGGCTGGAGCGCGCCCTGCAAGCGCTGCGATGCGCCGCTGACCGTGCACGGCGTGGGTCGAAGGCTCATCTGCCACCACTGCGGTTACCGCGCGCCAAAGCCGAACGCCTGCCCCGACTGCGGCAGCCTCGCCCTGCAGCCGCAGGGCCAGGGCACCGAACGCGTCGAGGAGGCGCTGGCGGCACGCTTCCCCGAGGCGCGCATCGTCCGCGTCGACCGCGACACCACGGCGGTGAAGGACGGCCTCGCGAAGCGACTTGCCGAGCTCGGCGACGGCCCCGGCATCTTCGTGGGCACGCAGATGCTGGCGAAGGGCCACGACCTGCCCCTGCTCACGCTGTCCGCCGTGGTCTCGATGGACGAGGGCCTGTTCTCCGCCGATTTCCGCGCCGGCGAGCGGCTCGGCCAGCTGCTGGTGCAGGTGGCGGGACGCGCCGGACGCAGCGAGCGGCCCGGCGAGGTGATCCTGCAGACGCACCACCCCGAGCACCCGTGGCTGGCCTTGCTGCTCTCCGGCGGCTACGCGGCGCTGTCGGCCGCCCTGCTGGCGGAACGCGAGGCCGCCGCCCTGCCGCCGTTCGCGCATTGGGCGCTGCTGCGCGCGGAAGCGACCGACGCCGCCGACGCGGAGGCCTTCCTCACCGCCGCGCGGGGGCACCTACTCCGTGCGGCCGGCGACGGCCAGCGCGTGCCGGGCCTGGACTGGGCCGGGCCCGTGCCGGCCCCGATGCCGCGCCGCGCCGGGCGCGCCCGCTTCCAGCTGCTGCTGCGCGCCGAGCGGCGCGGCGACCTGCAGTCGGCACTCGCCAACGCGGCGCCCGGTTGGTATGCGTTGCCCGAAACGCGACGCGTGCGCTGGTCGATCGACGTCGACCCCATCGACCTCTACTGACGCCCGACCGCGCCCTCGGCCCCGAAAACGCGACGACCGGCACAAGGCCGGTCGTCGGTGGATCGGAACGGTAGCGCGGCCGCTTACTGCTGCAGGCCCTGCAGCTGCTGCAGCGTCGCCGCGTCGAGCGCCATCGCCTCGCCATTCGGCAGCGTCAGCGTCGCCGACTTGAACTGCTGCGTGGCTTGGTCCATCTCGATGACGAGGCGGCCTTCGCCCTTGTCGCCGGTGATGGTGAAGGCGAGGACGCTCTTGCCGGTCTGCCCGGCTTCCATGATGGCGCCCATGTCCATGCCAGCGTCCGTCACGGTGCCGAAGTGTTCCTGCACCACGGGCACCGAAGCCACCATGTCCTTCGTCGCCGTGCCCATGGCCTTCATGCCGAAGTAACCCAAGCCGACGAAGGCGGCGACGGCGAGCAGGATGAGGACAAGGCAACCGCCGAGGAACCAGGGCCACAGCTTGCGCTTCGGCTTGTCGTTCGCGGGCGGCGGCGGGAAGGGCGTGTTCATCGGGTTGATCCTCGGGGGTGGGAGAGACCTGTCGATGCTAGCAGCCCGAAACGACGACGGCGCCCGAAGGCGCCGTCGTCGCGTTGCCTCGCCGGAGGCCGCGGGCTCAGGCCAGCAGCAGGCCGCGCAGCTTCTTCAACGCGTTGGCCTCGATCTGCCGCACGCGCTCTGCCGACACGCCGTACTCCGCGGCGAGATCCTGCAGGGTGGCCTTCTCTTCGGCGAGGAAGCGGCGCTGCAGGATGGCGCGCGAGCGGGCGTCGAGGCTGTCGAGGCCTTCGCCCAGCGCGTCGAGCTGCTTCTCTTCATGGTTCTCGCGCTCGAACAGCGCGGCCGGATCGCCATCGGCCTGCTCGAGGTAAGCGATCGGCGCCGGCGGCGCGTGGTCGTCGTCCTCGCCGGCGGGCGCGTCGAAGCCGACGTCGCGGCCCGACAGGCGGGCTTCCATCTCCAGCACTTCGCGCTTGGAGACGTTGAGGTCCTTGGCCACGGCAGTGACTTCGGCGTCGTTCATCCAGCCCAGGCGGGTCTTGCTCTTGCGCAGGTTGAAAAACAGCTTGCGCTGCGCCTTCGTCGTGGCGACCTTCACGATGCGCCAGTTCTTCAGGATGAATTCGTGGATCTCGGCGCGGATCCAGTGCACGGCGAAGCTGACGAGGCGCACACCCTGGTCGGGGTCGAAGCGCTTCACCGCCTTCATCAGGCCGATGTTGCCTTCCTGCACGAGGTCGCCGACGCCGAGGCCGTAGCCCTGGTAGCCGCGGGCCACGTGGACGACGAAGCG
>JAIXTZ010000339.1 GCA_027483745.1 Lysobacteraceae bacterium | reverse complement strand
GCCGGGGCGCGCGTCGAACCGTTGTCCAGCGCCTTGCCGGCGCCGACGGCCACGACCTCACCCTTGATCGGCTTCTCGGTGGCCGAATCGGGGATGACGATGCCACCAGCGGAGACCTTTTCTTCTTCCATACGCTTGATGACCACGCGGTCGAACAGCGGCTTGATGCTCATGAGGGAAACCTCTTTGCCTTGTTGATCAATGGGTTGCGTTGCTCCGGACCGGCATTGCTAGCACTCGGCCCGGATGAGTGCCAATTCTAGCGCGCACCGGTGACACCAAGGTCATCGGGTCGCGGGGCGGAAGATGGGGCCCGCCCGGGCGGTTTCAAGGGGGAGGGTGACGTCGATTCGGGCTCAGGGGGCCAGTGCGCGAGGGGGTGGCGTGACGGGATCCGGTGCGGGCGACGCGGCGCGAGCGGCATGGCGGGCCTGCGCGGCCTGCTCCTCCTGCCGAAGCATCTGCGTGCTTTGCTCGACGGTCTGGCGGGCCGCCTGCGCGCCATCGACGTAGACCCGCTGGGACGCCGGGTCGTCGAGGCGGCCTTGAACCGCGAAGACCCCGGTGCCGCTGAGGTTCGGCGCCACCGTGTCGATCCGGGAGAACCCGGCCAGCTTCGCCTCGAAAACCAGCGCGGCCGCGGCCTGCTCGCGTTCCCGCTCGCTCCCGAAAAAGCCCGCGGGCAATCGGTCGACGCCCGCGCGGGCCTGCTGCATCAGCGCACGGTCGGGATGGTCGGCGGCCGTCAGCAACGGCGGCTCGCCGCCGTTGAACACGCGACGCTGCGGCGCCTCGCCCAGGCCCAATCCACGCCACGCCTCGTCCGGGGTCGCCCCTCGGGCGACGGCGGCGCGGTAATCGGCGCGCATCGCCGCCAAGGCATCGGCGCTCTGGCGCGCAGTGATCGACGAGGCGTTGCCCGCGCTGTCGCCGTCGTAATAGCTCCGCCCGGTCCGCGGATCGGCGACGCTGGCGAACTCCTGCGCCAGCGCGATTTGCGCGCGCTGCTGGAGGGCCGGCGTGCCCTGGCCGTCCGGTGCGGTGATGAAGGCGCGGACCGCCGGGCGTTTCTCGTCGATCAGGTAGTCGTGGAACATCCGCTCCTGCAACTCGGGGGTGAAGCGTGCGTTGCGATCGATGCCTAGCGCGAGGACGGTTTCCTCCATCGTGCCCGGGATCATCTGGAACTTGCCGACCGCGAAAAGGCGCTGCGGGTCATTCCGCGGCAAGTCCTGCCGCCGCATGATCTCGCCCACCGTCATCTGCGAGAAGTCGATCTCGCGGCCGCCGCTGTCGCCGGCGACACCCCGGTTGTAGCTGTTGTAGCCGCCCTCGCCGCGGCCGATGAGGGTCGACAAGGCGCTGGGCCGCAGCGCGCCCGGCGTCGCCGGCGCGCCCGGAGGCATCGCCGCCTCGCGCGCGGCCTCACCGAGCTCACGGAAGGTGTCGCGGCCGACCACGCCGTCGACCGCGATGCCGCGACTGCGCTGGAAGCGCTCGACCGCCTCGCGCGTCCGATCCCCGAAGTCCCCATCGACAGCGAGCGGCTGGCCGCGCGTGTCGCGCATGCCCAACTGGTTCAAGCGCTGCTGCAGCGAACGCACCGCCACGCCGTCCTCGCCCTCCCGGAGCACGCCGTCCGCGATGGCGGCCTCCGGCGCGCCGCGGCCCGGCGCCGGTGCGTTGCCGCGCGCGGGCCAGACGCCGGGGGCGATGCGTCCCGCGGCGATGTCCGCGATGTAACGGGTGAACTGGCCGTGCTCCGCCTCGACGTGGGCATGCACCGAACCCGGGCTGCCGGTATCGCCCATGCGGCCCATGGGCTGGCCGTACTCGATGCGGCTGCCCTGCGGTGGCGACGTGCCGCGCTCCATGTGCAGCGACTGGGCCAGCAATCGCGCGCCCGGCTCGCCGAACGGCCGATCGTAGATCCGCACGGCGTTCGTCGCGTCGTTGAGGTAGTGGATGTAGCCCGCCGCCGGCGCCGGGATGTCGATGCGGCCACCGTCGTCGCGGGTGAGGTAGAAATCCTTCTTGACCAGCGTGCGGCCGTCGCTGGTGCGGCGGACCTCCTCGAGTTCGCCATCGATGGTGGCGTAGTCGCGGCCCGGCTCACGGCCGGCGCTGGGGTGATGCTTCTCGAGGCCACGGAAGGTGGTCTCGGTCTCGACGCGTGAACCGACGCTTTCGCGGATCGTGTAGCGGGACATGGCGGCTCCTTCGGGGGGCAGGACGGCGCAGGGGGTGGGGGCGTTCCGGGCGTCAGGGCGACGGCGGATCAAGGTCTTCGATGAGTTCCCAGCAGTCGCCTCTGCGGGCGAATCGCACGCGGTTGCCTTCCGACATGCCGTAGTCGAACGCGACCTCGCGGGTGTCGGGCGCGGGCTCGCTGATGCGCAGGGCCAGAGGCGCGAGGTCCACGGCGCCGTTCGCATCGACGTGGTGGAAGGCCTCGCCCTGGTGCGTGACGGGGAAACCGCGGAACTCGGCGGCGCGCTGGAGAGCCGCCACCTCGACGCTGTCCTCGCCGAGGTCGTAGCGCAGCGCGACGCGCACCAGCGGCGCGGTCCAAGCGGCGCGCACCGCGGGATCGGCCGCGAAGGATTCGAGGAAGGTCACGAAATCCCCGCTGCCGCATGCGCGATCCGCCGGCGGATCGGCGGCGGCGAGGTCGGCGCGGTCGAGGCGCATCGTGGCCGCCTCGCCGGTGGCCGCCCAGCCGTCGTGGCCGCCAACGGTGCGCAGCGTGAGCGCCTGCCGGGCATCCGTGCTGCCGAAGGCCATCAGGCAGAACCCCTCGCCCGTGCCGCTGCAGGCTTCGAGCTCGGGCAGCTCGCGACAGATCGCCGCTTCGCCACCGACGTTCTCCACACAGCCCTCGGTGACGATCGGCCGCCAACCGGCTCCAAGGATTGCGGCGCGCACTTCGGCGTAGGGAAGGCCCGTCGCGAGCTGGGCGGCAAAGGGCAACGTCGCGATCGGCGCGGGCGAGGCCGCGACGGCTTCCGGGGCGAGGGCCGACGTCACATCCGGAGCGACTGCGGCGACCGGCAGCGGCGCCGAGGGTTCCGGCGCTTCCGAACAGGCGGTGGCGAGCGCGGCGGCCAGCATCAGGAGGGCGGGAGCGAGACGGTTCATTCAGGACAATCGGCGGGTGCGTTGGGCCGATGGTGCACTGCCGCGAAGCAGGAAGTGTCAACAAAACTCGACCCGCGACGCGGTGGCGCACAATGTCGGGATGAACGCCCTAATCGTCTTCTGCACCGTGCCCGCCTCCGCGGCCGACCGGCTCGCCCGCCTGCTGGTCGACGAGCGCTTGGCCGCCTGCGTGCAGGCCCTGCCGGGCCTGCGCTCGACCTACCGTTGGGAGGGCGAGGTGCAGCAAAGCGAGGAAACCCTGCTGCTGGCCAAGACCACCACCGAGCGCTACGCCGCGCTGGAACGGACGCTGGCCGCCCACCACCCCTACGACCTGCCGGAGATCCTGGCCGTCGACGCCAGCGCCGGGCTTCCGGCCTACCTGCGCTGGCTGCGCGAGGAGACGGCTGCCGGCGAGCCCGGCGACGCCGACTGAGTGGCGACACCGCCCCCCGCCACGCCCGTCCTCGGGCGACGCCTCGGCGCCGCAGCCCTTTGGCTGCTGGTGCTCAATGGCATGGTCGGGGCCGGCATCTTCGGCATCCCTGCGGAAGCCGCGCGATTGGCCGGGGCGTGGAGCCCCGCCCTTTTCCTGCTGACGGCCCTGCTCGTCGCGCCGATCCTGCTGTGCTTCTCGCAGCTGGCCAGCGGCACGCGCGAAAGCGGCGGCCCGGCGCGCTACGTGCAGATCGCCTTCGGCGCACAGGCGGGCTTCCAGACCGGCTGGGCCCTGTACATCGCCCGGCTCACCGCCTTCGCCGCCAACCTGAGCCTGATGCTGGCG
>JAIXTZ010000211.1 GCA_027483745.1 Lysobacteraceae bacterium | reverse complement strand
TTGAGGCCGTCGAGCAGGTCTTCCCACAGCTGCTTCTCGCGCGACAGCGAGCGATCACGCGCCGAGAGCACTTTGTCCTCGAACTGCTTCAGCTCGTCGGTGATGTAGCGCTCGGCGCCCGTCAGCGTCTGCCGGCGGCTGTAGTGCAGCGGGGCCTTGTCGGCCTGGCCCTTGCTGATCTCGATGTAGAAGCCGTGGACGCGGTTGTAGCCGACCTTCAGCGTCGCGATGCCGGTGGCGGCGCGCTCGCGGGCCTCCAGATCCAGCAGGAATTGATCCGCATTGGTCGAGAGCACGCGCAGTTCGTCGAGCTCGGCGTCGAAGCCCTCGGCGATCACGCCGCCATCGACCAGCTTCAACGGCGGCTGCGGCGCGATGGCTTTCTGCAGCCAATCCGAGGTGTCGGCATGCTCGCCGAGGCGGGCGAGCAGGGCGGCGAGGCGGGGCGAATCCAGCGGCGCCAACGCCTCGCGCAGGGCGGGGAAGAGCGCGAGGCCATCGCGCAGGGTGGACAAATCGCGCGGGCGCGCCGAGCGCAGGGCCACGCGCGAGAGGATGCGTTCGAGGTCGCCGACGCGGCGCAGCGCTTCGCGAAGTCCGTCGAAGGCGCGGGAGTCGAGCAGGCTGCGCACGGCGTGGTGGCGCTCGGCGACGACGGCCTGCGTGCGCAGCGGCCGATGCAGCCATCGCCGCAGCAGGCGGCCGCCCATCGGCGTGATCGTGCTGTCCACCACGCCCAGCAGGGTGTGCGCCGTGTTGCCGTCGACGCGGCTATCCAGCTCCAAGTGGCGACGCGTGCTCGCGTTCAGGGCGATGGCTTCGTCGGCAGCCTCGACGGCGATGGCCGTCAGGTGCGGCAGCTGCTGCTTCTGCGTCTCCTCGACGTAGCCGAGCAGGGCGCCCGCGGCGGCCGTCGCCAACGCTTTTCCTTCGAGGCCGAAGGGCGAGAGGTCGTGCAGATGGAAGAAACGCAGCAGGGCGCGGCGCGCGCTGTCGGTGTCGAACAGCCACGGCGCGCGGCGACGGGCACCTTGCCGCTGAGTCACCGCCGCCGGCCAGCCGTCTTCGTCCGGCACCAGCACTTCGGCGGGTTCCAGTCGCGCGAGTTCCGCGGCGAGCGCGTCTTCGTCGGCCACCTCGTTGGCGAGGAAGCGGCCGCCGGCGAGGTCGGCCCAGGCGAGCCCGAATCCCGCCTTCCCACGCACCACCGCCATCAGCAGCGTGTCGCGACGCTCCTGCAGCAGGGCTTCGTCGGTGACCGTGCCCGGAGTGACGATGCGCACGACCTTGCGCTCGACCAGGCCCTTGGCCAGCGCCGGATCGCCGATCTGCTCGCACACGGCCACCGATTCGCCCAGCGCGACGAGGCGGGCCAGGTAGCCCTCGTAGGCATGCACCGGCACGCCCGCCATCGGGATCGGTTGCCCGCCCGACTGCCCGCGCTGGGTGAGTGTGATGTCGAGCAGCCGCGCCGCCTTGCGGGCGTCGTCGTAGAACAGCTCGTAGAAGTCGCCCATCCGGAAGAACAGCAGCAGGTCCGGATGCTCCGCCTTGGCGGCGAAGAACTGCTTCATCAGCGGGGTGTGCTGCGGGGCGTCGCTGGCCATTCGGAACGTGCGGGCTGACCGGTCGGGCAAGGGCCGGCTAGTCTAGCGGGATGGACACGCCCCACCTCCCCACCGATGCCGAGTTGGCCGCGCTGGCGCGGCAGCTCGCCGATGCCCTGATCGCCCAGCGCCTGTTCGTCAGTACCGCCGAAAGCTGCACCGGCGGCTGGATCGCCAAGACCCTCACCGATCTCGCCGGCAGTTCGGCGTGGTTCGACTGCGGCATGGTCGCCTACAGCTACGAGGCCAAGCAGGCCATGCTCGGCGTGCGGCCGCAGACGCTCGAGCGCGAGGGCGCGGTCAGCCGCGAAACGGTGATCGAGATGGTCTCGGGCGCGTTGGTGCATTCGGCTGCGTCCGTGGCCGTCGCGGTGACCGGCATCGCCGGCCCGGGCGGCGGGACGGCCGAAAAGCCGGTGGGGACGGTCTGGATCGGCTGGAAGCGCCGTGGCGGCTACCCCAAGGCCGAGGTCTTCCACTTCGCGGGCGACCGCGAGGCGGTGCGCCGGCAGACCATCGCCGCGGCGCTGAAGGGCTTGCTGGCCCTCACCGGCGGCTGAGCGTCAGCGGGCCGCCCGTAGGGCGGGGACTTGTGGCGGCATCGGGTTAGTAGTATTACTACCCATATGCCGCTGACCGATATCCAGACTGCCATCCTCGAGTTCCTCGCCGAGCGCATCGAGGCGGAGGGCATGCCGCCCTCGCAGACCGAGATCGCCCGCGCCTTCGGGTTCAAGAGCGTGCGCGCCGCGCAGTACCACCTCGAGGCCCTCGAGGCCGCGGGCGCCATCGAGCGGCTTCCCGGGAAGGCGCGCGGGCTGCGCGTGCTGCAGGCGCCCGCCAGGGTCCAGTCGGCCCTGCCGCTCGCTCCCGCGGCCGATGACGATGCCGTCCGCCTGCCGGTGCTCGGCCGCGTCGCCGCTGGGCAGCCGATCGGCGCCGACATCGGCAGCGACGCCACCGTTGTGCTCGATCGCCACGTGTTCCACCCGACCCCGGATTACCTGCTGCGCGTGCAGGGTGATTCGATGCGCGACGAGGCCATCCTCGACGGCGACCTGATCGGCGTGCGCCGCACCGCCGACGCCCGCCATGGCCAAGTGGTCATCGCCCGGGTGGACGGCGAAATCACGGTCAAGGTGCTGCACTTCGGTGGCGACGGCCTTCGCCTGATGCCGCGCAATCCGGAGCACGCTCCGATCGCCGTTGCCGAAGACCAGGAGTTCGCGATCGAGGGCCTGTTCTGCGGGCTGTTGAGGCCGTCGCGGTGAGCGCGGCGTACGCCCCGGGCCTTGGTTCTCCGACCCTTCCGCGCGGCACCGGCTTCTGCGATGCCCGGCCGGTTTGCATCACCCTGATCCCACGTTCCGCCGCTGTCTCAGCCTGTGCGAAACGCCACCCCCAGACTCCCCGACACACCCTTTGATCGAGACCACGACGATGACCGCGATGGACGAAAACAAGAAGCGCGCCCTCACTGCCGCCCTGACCCAGATCGAACGCCAGTTCGGCAAGGGCACGGTGATGCGCATGGGCGACAAGAGTGTCGAAGCCGCCGAAGTCATCGGTACCGGCTCGTTGATGCTGGATATTGCGCTCGGCATCGGCGGTTTGCCGAAGGGCCGCGTGATCGAGATCTACGGGCCGGAATCCTCGGGCAAGACCACCTTGACCCTGCAGGTCATCGCCGAATGCCAGAAGGCCGGCGGCACGGCCGCGTTCATCGATGCCGAGCACGCGCTCGATCCGATCTACGCGCAGAAGTTGGGCGTCAAGCTCGACGACCTGCTCGTCAGCCAGCCGGACACGGGCGAGCAGGCGCTGGAAATCGCCGATATGCTCGTGCGCTCGAACGCCGTCGACGTGGTGGTGGTCGACTCGGTCGCCGCCCTGACCCCGAAGGCGGAAATCGAGGGCGAAATGGGCGAGATGCAGGTCGGCCTGCAGGCCCGCTTGATGAGTCAGGCCTTGCGCAAGCTCACCGGCAACATCAAGCGCAGCAACACGATGGTGATCTTCATCAACCAGTTGCGCATGAAGATCGGCGTGATGATGCCGGGCCAGAATCCCGAGACCACCACCGGCGGCAACGCGCTGAAGTTCTACGCGTCGATCCGTCTCGACATCCGCCGCATCGGCGCGGTCAAGAAGGGCGACGACATCATCGGCAACCAGACCAAGATCAAGGTCGTCAAGAACAAGCTGGCGCCGCCCTTCAAGCAGATCGTCACCGAGATCCTCTACGGGGAGGGCATCAGCCGCGAGGGCGAGCTGATCGACATGGGCGTCGATGCCAAGCTCGTCGAGAAGTCGGGTGCTTGGTACAGCTACGGCACCGAGCGCATCGGCCAGGGCAAGGAAAACGCCCGCGCCTGGCTCAAGGACAACCCGCGCCAGTGCGCCGAGCTCGAGGCCAAGCTGCGCGAGCTCTATGTCCCGGCAGAGAGCCGCGGCGAAGAGTCCGAAGAGCCGGCTGACGCGTGAGTGGCGAGGGCGCCGACGACCGCGAGCCGCCCCCCCGTGGTCGTCGCGAGCGCCCGGCGGTCCCCGCCTACCAGCGGGCGCTCGGGCTCCTGGTCCGGCGCGAGCACTCGGCCACCGAGCTGAAGCGCAAGCTGCGAGGGAAGGGCGTCGAGATCGATGAACTCGACGCCGCCGTTGAGACCCTGCAGCGGCAGGGCTTCCAGGATGACCGGCGCTATGCCGAGGCCTTGGTGCGAAGCCGTGCCCTGGCGGGGCAGGGGCCTGTGCGAATCCGCGCTGAGCTGCGCGTCAACGGCGTGCCGGCGACGGATGTCGATGCGGCGTTCGAGGCGGCGGAAGCCGACGGGCTCGATTGGGCGGCCACGGCCGCCCGCGTCGCGTCGCGCTTCCTCCCGGTGCTTCGAGCCGCCGGGCGGGGGGCAGAGGCCATCAAGCTGAGGCACAAGGCCGTGGGTTTCCTGCTGCGCCGAGGGTTTTCCCAGGACCAGGCCCGGCAGGCCTTGGCGGTTCTGCCGGAGGCGGTCGTGTTCGAGGAGGACGCCCCCCTTCCCAGCGACGATTAGGCGCGCCCTGCTAACCTTGAAGGCTGACTTTCCGCCTCCCATGTTGGGATGGCACGGCCCAAGCCGCGCCCTTCCGACCCGCCTTCAGGTTCCGCATGAAAACCAGCGCCGAGATCCGCCGCGACTTCCTCGAGTTCTTCCAGTCGAAGGGCCACACGATCGTCCCGTCCAGCCCACTCGTCCCGG
>JAIXTZ010000144.1 GCA_027483745.1 Lysobacteraceae bacterium | reverse complement strand
GGCCTGGGGCCACGGACAGAACCACGTCGTCGAGGCCCTGCATCGGCTTCGCGCCGCCGGCACCGAGCTGATCTACGTGCCGGGCAACCACGACCGGCCGATCCGCCGCTTCTGTGGCTTGATGCTGCCGCGCATGAGCGTGCGCCGCCGCGTGATCCACACCACGGCCGACGGCCGCCGCCTGCTGGTGGTGCATGGCGACGACTACGACAGCGCCACGCAGTTCGGCGGGTTCCAGGAGGAACTCGGCGACTGGCTGTACGAGCGCATCCTCACCGGCAACCGCATTGCCAACGCGCTGCGTCGCCGCTTGGGGCTGCGTTACTGGTCGCTGGCGGACTTCCTGAAGCGCCAGAGCGGCGCGGCCGAGCGCTACATCGGGCGGTTCATCGAGGCAGGGCTCGACGACGCGCGTCGCCGCGGCCTCGACGGCATCGTCTGCGGCCACATCCATCGCCCGGCGCTGTTCGAGCGCGATGGCCTCGTGTACGCCAACGACGGCGACTGGGTGGAGAGCCTCACGGCCCTCGTGGAAGACCGCGACGGCACGCTACGCCTGCTCGACCACCGTGGCGAAACGCTGAAGCGCCTCGGGCCCAAGGTCTGCTGGATCGACGAGCGCCGCGAGGTGCTGGCCCCAGCGACGGCTCCTGTACAGATGCCCGAAGCCGCCTGAGCGGCGCAGAGCCCGCCGGAGGCTGAACGCGGTCGGCTCGCGCTCACCCGGCGCGCACGACGCCTTCGTACGCTGCGCGCATGGATTCGATCTCCCAAGCCGTCCTCGGGGCCGCCGTCGCCGCGGCCTGCGTGCCCCCCCGCCATCGCCGCAAGGCGCTCCTCGTCGGTGCGGCCCTCGGCACGCTGCCCGACCTCGACGTGCTGATCGACTACGGCGACGCGGTGAGCAACATGACCTTCCACCGCGGCTTCAGCCACTCGCTGTTCGTGCTGCCGGTGGTCGCGCTGTTGCTTTGGGCCGCGCTGCGCCGGTTCTGGGCGCCAGTGCGCGAAGCGCCCCGGGCTTGGGGCTTGGCGATCGCGCTGCCGCTGATCACCCACCCCTTGCTCGATGCGCTCACGGTTTACGGCACGCAGCTGTTCTGGCCACTGACGACACCCCCAGTGATGGGCGGCAGCCTGTTCATCATCGACCCGCTCTACACCTTGCCGCTGCTGGTGGCCGTTCTCGTGGCCGCGTTCGCCGGTGAAGCGCGCCGCGGCGGTACCGCGGTGGTGATCGGCCTCGCACTGAGCACCGGCTACGCGGGCTGGAGCCTCATCGCCCAGCGGCACGTCGACGCGATCGCCGCCGACAGCCTGCGCGACACGCCGCATGCCGACGCGCCGCGCCTCGTGGTCGCCATGCCGTTCACCACGCTGGCCTGGCGCATCGTGGTGCTCACGCCCGAGGGCTACCTCGAAGGCGAGCGCTCGCTGGTGGCCGACCGCGGGCCGATCGACTTCATCGAACACCGCTTCGACCGCCGTCTGCTGGACGAGGCAGGCGGCCTCTGGGCCGTGCAGCGCCTGCTGTGGTTCAGCCACGGCTTCCAGCGCGCCGACGTCGTCGATGGCGAACTTCGGCTCGGCGACCTGCGCATGGGCCAGCACCCCACGTTCTTTTTCACCCACGTGGTGGGGCGACGCGAGAACGGGGCGTGGGTTTCGGCGGACAACCGCCAGATCGAGCAGCCGCGCGTGCGCGACGGCCAGTTGGCCGGGCTGTGGCGCCGCGTGTGGTTCGGCGAGCCGATTCCCGGCACGCCTTTCGCCGAGCGCGCTTCAGCGCGTGCTCAGGCCGCGGAGGCGAAGTCCGGCGCGACGCCGGCGACCAGCGCGTCGAAGTAGTCGCGCGTCAGCGCGATCTGCCGCTCGCCGGTCTCGGCGGCGTTCACCACGGTGCGGAAAGCGGCCTGCTCGGGGTGGTCCTTGGCGTACCAGCTCAGATGCTTGCGGGCGATGCGCACGCCCTGCGGCGCGCCATAGAAGACGTGCAGGTGTTCGAGGTGGCCGATTAGCACGTCGCGCACCTCGGCCAGCGTCACCGGCGGTAGCTCGGTGCCGGTGGCGAGGTAATGCGCGATCTCGCGGAAGATCCACGGCCGGCCCTGCGCGGCGCGACCCACCATCACTGCATCCGCACCGGTGGCCTCGAGCACGGCCTTGGCCTTGCGCGGCGAAGTGACGTCGCCGTTGGCGATCACCGGAATGCGCACGGCGGACTTCACCGCCGCGATGGTGGCGTATTCGGCCTCGCCCTCGTAGAAGTCGTTGCGGGTGCGGCCGTGGATGGTCAGCGCGGCGATGCCGCTCGCCTCGGCGATGCGGGCGATGGTGAGCGCATTGCGCGTCTCGCGGCACCAGCCGGTGCGGATCTTCAGCGTCACCGGCACGTCGACGGCGGCCACGACGGCTTCAAGAATGCGCGCCACCAGCGCCTCGTCGCGCAGCAGCGCGGAGCCGGCCGCGACGTTGCACACCTTCTTCGCCGGGCAGCCCATGTTGATGTCGATGAGCTCGGCGCCGTGCGCGGCGTTGTAGCGCGCCGCCTCGGCGAGTTGCGCAGGCTCGGTGCCGGCGATCTGCACCGAGACGGGCTCGGGTTCGCCGACGTGGTCCATGCGTCGCAGCGACTTCGGCGTATTCCAGAAGCGCGGGTCGCTGGTGGTCATCTCGGAGACGCACAGGCCGGCGCCCAGACGCTTGCACAGCATCCGGAAGGGTTTGTCGGTGACGCCGGCCATGGGGGCCAGCACCACCGGCGGGTCGATGCGATAGGGGCCGATCTGCATGCGGGCATTCTCGCAGGCTGTCGCCCGGACTGCCCGAACCGACGATGAGTCGGATCAGTCCGTGGCAGGGGCGGGCGCTTCCGCCGGGGTGTCCGTCGGGGTGGGCGCCGGCGCTGCGGACGCATCGGCCTCCGCGGCCGGTTCAACAGGGGCGTCGCCCTCCGCGCCTGGCTCCTCGACGGGGACGTCGTTCCGCCCCAGGGCCGCGTCTTCCGTCGCCTTGTTCATCACGATGATGCTGATGCGGCGGTTGATCGGGTTGGTGGGGTTTTCCTTGTCGAACAGCACCGAATCGGAGACGCCGACCACGCGGGCCATCTTCTCCATGGACACACCGCCGCTGACCAGCGCACGGCGCGCGGCGTTGGCGCGGTCGGCGGAGAGCTCCCAGTTGGTGTAGCCGGCGTCGCCGCCGCCGAACGGGGTCGTGTCGGTGTGGCCGGTGATGCTCAGCCGGTTCGTAACGCCCTGCAGGTAGGGCGCCAGCTCGTTGAGGATGCTGATGGTGTAGCTCTGCAGGCGGTAGCTGCCCGAATCGAACATCGGCCGGTTCTGCTGGTCGACGATCTGGATGCGCAGGCCTTCCGGCGTGATGTCGAGCAGCAACTGCTCCTTGAACGCCGCCAGCGACGCGCTCTGGTCGATCGCCTCCTCCAGCTGCTCCTTGAGGTCTTCCAAGCGCGCCTTCTCGATCTCGCGCGCTTCGGCCTCGATTTCCTCGTCGGTCATCGGCGCCGAGCCGCCTTCGGCGGGGTCTTCCGTCTCGCCGTCGCCCGGGTCGCCGTCCGGCGGCTTCACCGCGTCGAAGACCTGCACGGGTGAATCACCGGCGCCGCCCGGCCCCATCGATCCGGGCACCGTGGCCACCGAGAGCCCCTCCAGCACCGAGGGGTTCTTGAAGTACTCGGCCATGCCGCCGAGCTGCTCCTGCGGCATCGTCGCCGAGAGCCACATCACCATGAAGAAGGCCATCATCGCCGTGACGAAGTCGGCGTACGCCACCTTCCACGCGCCGCCATGGTGGCCGCCCGCGTTGATCTTCTTCTTGACGATGATGATCGGCTGTTCTTCTTTGCCGGCCATGGTCGAGCCTCCGCCGGAGCGCGCTTACTTCGCGCCCTTGAGTTCGGTTTCGAGGTCCGCGAAGCTCGGGCGGATGTCGGAGAACAGCTGCTTGCGCGCGAATTCGATCGCCACCGGCGGCGGGTAGCCGCGCACCGAGGCGAGCAGGGCGATCTTCACCAG
>JAIXTZ010000014.1 GCA_027483745.1 Lysobacteraceae bacterium | reverse complement strand
CGTCTCGGCCTTGTTGAGGATCTCGATGCGCTCGGCCACGACTTCGATGCGGCCGGTCTTCAGCTTGTCGTTGACGCTGTGGCGGGCGCGGACGACGCCGGTGACCTTCAGGCAGTCCTCGTAGCCCACCTGCGCGGCGGTCGCGTACGCGGCGTTGTCCGGCTCGGCCACCACCTGCACGATGCCCTCGTGGTCGCGCAGGTCGATGAAGCAGACGCCGCCGAGGTTGCGGGCGACGTCGGCCCAGCCGCAGAGGGTGACGATCTGGCCGATCAGCGCTTCGCCGAGCTGGCCGCAGTAGTGGCTACGCATGGGAACTCCACAGGAATCAGGGGCCGCCGCGATGCCGCGGCGGCAAGCCGGCCATTGTACCGGGGCTTTAGCGGGCGGCGGCCGTGGGCGGGGTTTCCGCGCCCCACGGGGCCGGCGGGGCCGGCACGGGCTTCGTCAGGTCGAAGACGACGCGGAAGCGGCGGGCCGGGTTGTTGCCGGCGGCCGGGCGCGCGAGCCCGTAGGCGAACAGGCGGCCCTTGCGGTGCTCGATCGTCCAGGTGTTGGTGGTCGAGACCGCACGACCCTCGCGGATGAACAGGGCGATCGACTCGGCATCCGCCGGGAAATCCTGGCGCGTGGCGCTGCCCGGGGCCGCGGTGTCGCCGCCGTACATCGTCAACACATCGGGCGAACCGTCGTCGTGCCGGTGATCGTGCTTCAGGCGCAGGCCCGAGGCGGTGCGGGTGATCACCCAGGTGCGCGAGCGGTCGGCGCCAACATGGAACGGGATGCGGATCTCGTCGTCCTTGCACTCGCGCACGTGCATCACCAGCCGCTGGGCGCCCAGGGCGGCATCGGCCGGGTCGTCGGTGGTCATCCGGCCTTCGAAGGCCTGTCCGCAGAGGGCCAGCAGGCCCGCGAAAAATGCCGATGCACTCACTCGCCGGACGCCTTCGCCGGGGCCGAGGCCGGGGCGGGGCTGGACGCGGCCGAGGCGCCACCGCCGGAACCGCTATCGGCGAGGTTGCGCTTCTTGTCGCCGTCCTTCTTGAAGTCGGTCTCGTACCAGCCGCCGCCGGCCAGCCGGAACTGCGGCGCGGTCAGCTGGCGGCCGATCGTGCCTTCCGCGCCGCACGCGGGACAGGTGGTCGGATCGGCGTCGGAAAGCCTCTGCAGGCGTTCGAAATCGTGGCCGCAGGCCGAACAGGCGAAGGCGTAGATGGGCATGGCGGGCGGGTTCCGTGGCGGGTCGCTGCGGGCAGCGGTGGGGTCGGCGGGGCCGGAATTCAAGGCGGGCCGGGCGGGCCTCAGCCCGCCTCGATCTTCTCGGCGAGCTCCAGCCACTCCAGCTCGAGGGTTTCCCGCTCCGCCTGCAAGGCGCTGCGCCGCTGACCGAGCGCGGCCATGGCGTGCGCCGCCTGCGCGCCGCCCTTCGACGAGGCAGCCGCGAGTTCGGCATCGAGCACCTCGGCTTCGGCGGCCAGCGAGGCCAGCTTGGCCTCGACGGCGGCGTGGCGCTTCTTGGTCGCCGAATCCACCGGCTTGGCCGACCTCGCGGGGACCGGCTTCGGCGCGGGGGCCGGCTCGGCCTTGGCCGCGGGCTTGGCCTCGACCGTGCGGGCCTTGGCGTTGGCGTTGTTGCCACGCTGCTTGAGCCAGGTCGCGTAGGCGTCGAGGTCTTCGTCGTAAGGCTCGACGATGCCGTCGGCGACGCGCACGTAGCGGTCGCAGACGAGGCCGATCAGATGCCGGTCGTGCGAGACCATGACGATGGCGCCGTCGAAGTCGGCCAAGGCCTCGGCCAGCGCTTCGCGCATCTCGAGGTCGAGGTGGTTGGTGGGCTCGTCGAGCAGCAGCACGTTGGGCTTGCGCCACGCGATCATCGCCAAGGCCAAACGCGCGCGTTCGCCGCCGGAGAAGCCGTCGATCACCTCGAACGCGCGGTCGCCGGGGAAGTTCCAACGGCCAAGAAAATCGCGGAAATCCTGCGTCGCGGTGTTCGGCGCGATCATCCGCAGGTGGTCGATCGGCGTCTGGCCTTCGTGCAGCGATTCCACCGTGTGCTGGGCGAAGTAGCCGATCACGAGGTCCGGATGGCCGGTGCGCTCGCCCGACAGCAGCGGCAGCTCGCCGACCAGCGTCTTCACGAGGGTCGATTTACCGGCACCGTTGGGGCCGAGCAGGCCGAGGCGGTCGCCGGCCTCGATCGACAGCCCGACGTTGCCGAGGATCTTGGTGACGCCGCCCTCGCCCTTCTCGTTCGCCGTGTAGCCGCAGTCGGCGTCGCGGATCTGGATGAGGGTGGTGGGCTGCTTCAGCGGCACCGGGAAGTCGATGCGCACCTCGCGCTCGGCGCGCACCGCTTCGGTGCCCGCCAGCTTCTCGAGGCGCTTCATGCGGCTCTGCGCCTGCTTGGCCTTGCTGGCCTTGGCCTTGAAGCGGTCGATGAAGGCCTGCAGGTGGGCGCGCTCGGCCTGTTCCTTCTCGTGCGCGATCTGCTGCAGGCGCAGGTGCTCGGCGCGCTGGCGCTCGAAGGCGGTGTAGCCACCGACGTAGGTCTTGGCCTTGCCTTCGTGCAGGTGCAGCGTGTGGGTACACAGGCCGTCGAGGAACTCGCGGTCGTGCGAGATCACCAGCAGCGTGCCCGGATACGAACGCAGCCACTCCTCGAGCCAGAGCACGGCGTCGAGGTCGAGGTGGTTGGTGGGCTCGTCGAGCAGCAGCAGGTCGGAGGGCGTCATCAGGGCCCGCGCGACGTTCAGGCGCACGCGCCAGCCGCCGGAGAACTCGCCCACCGGCGTGTCGTGCGTGTGGCTGGGGAAACCGAGACCGTGCAGGAGCTTGGCCGCACGCGAGGGCGCGTCGTAGCCATTCAGCTCGGCGAGGAGCGTGTGGGCGTCGGCGACCTTCTCGTAGTCCTCGGCGGCCATCGCCTCGGCCTCCATCCGGATGGCCGCATGCACGGCGGCGTCGCCGGAGAGCACGAAATCCAGCGCCGGGTCCGGCAGGGCCGGGGTTTCCTGCGCCACCGAGGCCATGCGCAGCTTGTTCGGCCGGTCGATGTCGCCCTTGTCCGGCTCGATCTCGCCGCGCACGGCCGCGAACAGGCTGGACTTGCCGCAGCCGTTGCGACCGATCACGCCCACCCGCCAGCCGGCGTGCAGGGTCAGGTCGACATCGGAGAAAAGGAGGCGGGGCCCTCGGCGGAGGGCCAGGTTCTTGAAGGCGAGCATGGCGCGGAGTCTACCGGAGCCCGCCTGAGCGGCGGTTCAGCGCCTGCCGTACTTGTCCTTCAGCCGGGCATGGAAGCCCTTGTGGGCCTGCTTGGTCTCCGCCCGGCGCGCGGCCAGCGTGGTCGCCGCGGCGTCGCGCTCGTCGCGCAGCTTCACGTAATGGGCCCAGCGCGCCTCGTCGAGTTCGTCGGCCTCGCGCGCGGCCTGGACGGCGCAGCCGGGCTCATTCAGGTGGGCGCAATCGCGGAAGCGGCACTGCGTGGCGAGGGCCTCGATGTCCTCGAAGACCTTGTCGGCCAGGTCCTCCTCGCCGACCAGCTTCAGCTCGCGCATGCCGGGGGTGTCGATCAGGCAGCCGCCCTGCGGCAGCGGGATCAGCACGCG
>JAIXTZ010000084.1 GCA_027483745.1 Lysobacteraceae bacterium | reverse complement strand
CGGGAAGCGGCGTCGTCGGCCATGGGCTGTGCGAGAGTTCGGGGATGGAGAGACCAACGACAACGACGCTGTGGTCGCTGCGGCCGGCGGGCGAGCATGCGGCGCTGCGCCGGGTGGCGCAAGGCGCGGGATTCCGCCTGCGCGTGCTGCCGCTACTGCGCCTCGTGGCGCGCGCCGACGCCGCGCGACTCGTCGCCGCACTGGCGGCGCCGATCCGTCTCTACACCAGTCCGGCCGCCGCGCGCTTCGCGGCCTTGCAAGCGGCGGGCGACCTGCATCGCGAGGGCCTCGATCTCGCCGTGGGCAGCGGCACGGCGGCGGCCTTGCGTCGCGCCGGCGTCGCTGCTTCAAGGCCGCCGGCGCGCATGGACAGCGAGGGCGTGCTGGCGATGCCGGAGCTGCAGTCGGTCGCCGGGCTCGCGATCGGTGTGATCACCGCGCCGGGCGGTCGTGGGTTGATCGTGCCCGCGCTGCGCCTGCGCGGCGCCGAGGTGCGGGTGGCCGAGGTGTACCGGCGCATCCCGGTCCACGGCGGCGCGCGCCAGCGGGCGGCATGCGCAGGCGACGTTGGCGGCATGCTGGTGGCGAGCAGTGCGGAAGCCTTCGGTCTGCTCGAAGCCGCACTCCCGCCGGCGTCCTCGAGGCGGGGACGTGCCCTGCGCTCGCGGCCGATCGTGGTCAGCAGCGGGCGACTCGGCGTGAGGGCCGCGGAGGCGGGCTTCGTGCAGGTGGTCGTCGCCGATGGCCCGACGCCGGCGGCCCTCGTCGCGGCGGCGTCGCGAATCTCGCCCGTACAATGAGCTTCGCGCCCCCCTGATGATGGTTTCGATGGATCGCCCATTCACCCGTCCGCTGCTGATCGCGCTCCCCCTGCTGCTGGCCGGCGGTGCCGCGGCCTGGTGGTGGTCGTCGCGCCCGGCGCCGGAGATCGCGCCGGATCCGCTTTCGAACGCGGTGCTCGACCAGCGTCTTCTGGCCGTCGAGCAGGCGATCGCTTCGCTGGAACGCGGTCAATCCCGCAATGCGCAGCGACTCGCCGACCTTGAGGCCCGCAGCACCGTGCAGCGCGAAGAGCTGCTCGGCTGGGGCCAGCGCACGGCGCTCCTCGAGGAGAGCGTCCAGCAGGTGGCGGCAAGCACCGAGGGCGACAGCGGCATCGCCCTGCGCCTGGACGAAGTCGACCTGCTGCTGAGCTTCGCCGAGACCCGCCTTGCCCTGTCCGGTGACGTCGACGGCGCGCGCCGCGCTTACGGCTTCGCGGACGGCCTGCTCTCCGCGCTCACCGCGCCGCAGTACGTCAATCTCCGGCAGTCTCTCGCCCAGGAGCAGGCCGCGCTGGCCGCGCTGCCTCCCGATCCGCGGCTTGCGGCCCGAGGCCGCATCGACGCCGTCGAGGCGGCCCTGCCGTCGCTCGACGCCGCGCCGGCCGAGGCGACGCCGGAGGCACCGGTCTCCGCCCTCGACAAGGTGCTTGATGCGTTGGTGGACGTCCGGCCGCGCGGTGCGCAGGACCTGCTGGCACCGGCCGACCGCCAGCGTGGTCTGGCGGCCCTTCGCCTCGAGCTCGGTCTGGCCCGCATGGCCATCGAGCGTCGCGACAGCGCAGGCCTCGCCTCCGCGGCAGCGCGCGCGCAGGACTGGATGCGTCGGCTTTACGCGGCGAGCCCCGCGCTGGAGGCCGAAGCCGCCCGCCTCGATGCGCTCGCCAAGACCGACCTCGCCCTCGACGTGCCCGTGCTCGGCAGCACGCTGGCGCAACTTCGGGCCCAGCGCCGCGGCGAGAGCGGGCGATGAAGCTGTTTCCCGCCCTGCTGCTTGGACTGCTCCTTGCCCTGCTGGCCGGCTTCGGCTGGCAGCTGCTGCGCGAGCAGGAGGGCCTGCTGGTGCTGCAGTGGGGCGACACCCTGATCAGCGTTCGTGCCGAGGTGGCAGCGCTGGCCTGGGGCTTGGCCACCCTCGCGCTGCTTGGGCTCGTCGCCCTCGTGCGCCTGCCGTTCCGCGCCGTGCGCAAGTATTCGCAGCGCCTCGCGCGCGAGCGCCTGAGCAATGGCCTGCTGGCGCTGCAACAGGGGCGTCCGGAGCGCGCGGAACACCTTCTGGCGCTGGCCGCCAAGCGCAGCAGCATCGACCGCGTGCCCGCCCTCCTGCATGCGATCGGCGCGGCGCGCGCCGCTGGCCTCGGCGAGCGCGTTCGCGCCCATCGCCTGGCCCTGGCCAAGGCCGATCCGCTCGCCGCCTCGCTCGAACAGAGCGCCGCGTGGCTGGCCGAGGATCGTGCCCTCGAGGCCCTCGCCAGCCTCGATACCGCCGCCGCCCGCACGACGTTGCCCCCTTCCGGGGTGTTGCTTCGGGCCGAGGCGCTCGCCCGGTTGGGGCGCGCCGACGAAGCCTTGCCGATGGTGGCGCGCCTGCGCGGCGAGCGCGGCACCGATGCGACGGCATTGGCCAGCCTGGAAACGCGACTGGCGGAGTCCGCGCTGATCGACGCCCAGGAAGCCGGCACGCTGTTGATCCGTTGGAAGGGCCTGCCTCCCGCCCTCCGCGCGCAATCGCCGGTGCTGGTGGCCTTCGCCCGCCGCGCGGCGTCCCTGCACCTTGAGGCGCACGCGGCCCAGGCGCTCGCGGAGGCGATCGACACCCGCTGGGATGAGGATGTGGTGGCGGCTTTCGGCGCCTTGCCCGCATTCGCTGGCGATGAGCGTCTGGCTCGTGCTGAAGCGTGGCTGGCGGCGCGTTCCACGTCCCCCGCGCTTCTGCTGGCCCTGGGCCGCCTGTGCCGCGCCAAGGCCCTGCCGGGCAAGGCCGAGACCTATTTCCACCGCGCCATCGCGCAGGGTGCGGGCGCGGAGGCTTGGGAAGCCTTGGGCGATCTGATGGCTGCCGCCAGCGACGCCCGTGCCGCGATCGCTTTCGGCAATGCGCTGAAGGTCGCCCGCGCCGAGCCCCCGCAGGCGTTCCCGGGCCGCGGACTGCGCGAGCGGATCGGCGATGCGGCCGCCGGCGAGGAGCGTGACGAGTTCGGCCATCCGCGGCTGCCGGCGGCTTGATCCGGTCGATGCCCCGCGGCGCGGCGCCACGGCGCGCTTACACTGCGCGGCGATGATGTCGCTTCCGCCCCTCACCATTCCCGACAGCGAGCTCGAGGAGCGCTTCGTGCGCAGTTCGGGACCGGGCGGGCAGAACGTCAACAAGGTCGCCAGCGCGGTGGAGCTGCGCTTCGACGTGCGTGCCTCTGCGACCTTGCCCGAGGCCGTGCGCGACCGCCTGCTCGCTCGCCGCGACCGGCGGATGACCGAGGAGGGCGTGCTGGTGATCCAGGCCCAGCGTTTCCGAACGCAGGAGCGCAACCGCGAAGACGCGCGCGAGCGCTTGCAAGCCTTGATCGAGGCCTGCCGCGTGGCGCCGAAGAAGCGCATCGCCACCAAGCCGACCAAGGGTTCGCAGGAGCGCCGGCTCGGGAGCAAGCGCGAGCGCGCGCAGGTGAAGCGGGAGCGCGCCTCGAGGCGCTGGGAGCGCGAGCCGTGAGCGAGACGACGGCCACGGCCCGGACCGCCGAGGCGCCGGTACCCGCGCTGCCGCCGATGGCGCCGCGTGGGGGCACCGCACCCCTGTGGCGTCGCCTCGCGACGTGGGTGCTGCGCATCGGCCGCTGGCGCATGGAGGGCGAGTGGCCCGACGAGCCGCGGCTGGTGGTGATCGCCGCCCCGCATTCGTCGGCATGGGATGCGGTGTGGGGGTTTGCGATGCTGCTGGCGATGGATCTGGGCGTCGTGTTCATGGCGAAGAAGGAGATCTTCGTTGGCCCCCTTGCTTGGTACATGCGACGCATGGGTGGCCTTGCGGTCGATCGCGCCGCGCCGGGCGGGGTTGCCGACCAGGTCGCCACCCGATTGCGCGAGGCGGAGCGCATGTGGTTCGTGCTCGCGCCGGAAGGCACGCGGCGTCGCGTCGACAAGTGGAAGACCGGCTTCTGGAAGATCGCCCGCGCGGCCGACGTGCCGGTGCTCTGCGCGGCCTTCGACTACCCGAACCGCTGCGTGCGCATCGGTCCGCTGATGCGCTGCAGCGACGACCTCGACGCCGATATGGCGCGCATCCGCGAGTGGTACCGGCCCTTCATGGGCAAGAATCGCGGGACGCTGTAACGCGTTCCGGCCGGCCGTTGCGGCCGTGCAATGCGGCGTTGCGGCCGGCGCCTTGAGCCGCTCCGGTGGGGCGCGGAGCATCGTCGGCATGAACGCCATCCCCGCTTCCGCCACGCCTGCGCGCCACGCGCCGCGCCACGTGCTGCGCCTCTCCACCGGCCTGCCGACCTCCGACGGTGCCGGCGTGAAGCTCACGCGCCTTATCGGCACGCCGCAGCAGCCGCCGGTCGATCCCTTCCTGATGCTCGATGCCTTCGGCACCGAGCGGCCGCAGGACTACATCGCCGGTTTCCCGCCGCACCCGCACCGCGGCTTCGAGACCGTCACCTACATGCTCAAGGGGCGCATGCGCCACCGCGACAACCAGGGCGGCGAAGGCCTGCTCGTGCCCGGCAGCGTCCAGTGGATGACCGCCGGCCGCGGCATCGTGCATTCGGAAATGCCCGAACAGGTGGAAGGCGAGATGCGCGGCTTCCAGCTGTGGGTGAACCTGCCGGCCAAGGACAAGATGTGCGCCCCGCGCTACCAGGACATCGGGCCGGAGCACCTGCCGGTGCTGCAGCTCGATGCGGGCGGCGCCGTGCTGGCGCGGGCCGCGGGCCTCGAGGCGCCGATGATCGACGCGCCCGGCGCGATCGCGGCGGTGAAAGTCATCGCCGGCGCGGTGGCGGGCGTCGCCGGTCCCGTGCAGGCTGAAGCGACGCAGCCGTTGTTCGCTGACGTCTTGCTGGCACCGGGCGCGACCCTCGCGCTGCCGATCACGCTCGGCCACCAGGGTTTCGTGCACGTGTTCGGTGGGGCGCTGCGACTCGCGGCCAGTGGCGGCGTCGCCGAGGTGCGTGCCGGGCAGCTGGCCGTGCTGTCGGACGGCGACCATGTCGCGTTGCAGGCCGGTGCCGAGGGCGCCCGCTTGATCGCCGTCGCCGGTCGCCCGCTGCGTGAGCCGGTGGCCTGGCACGGGCCCTTCGTGATGAACACCGCCGACGAGATCCGCGAAGCGATCGCCGACTTCCAGGCCGGGCGCTTCTGAGGCGACGCCTCGGCTGCCCGCGTTTCGCCATCGGTGGCCCGCGGCCGCCACGATTCAGCCTCGGGCGCGCTCGGCGGCTCGTTATGATGCGGTGAATGCGCGGCACCCCGCCGCGCCCGCCGCGCGAGCCCCCCATGAGCGTCACGGACGAATCCTCCCCCCCTTCGTGGTCCACCCGCGTGTTCGGCGCGTGGCAGCCTCCGGCCTGGATCGGTCGATCGTGGGCCTGGCTGCGGGCGAAGCCGGGACCGCGCCTGGGTGGGCCGCTCGCCGCATTGGCCTTGGTGGCACTCGCGACGTGGTGGTTCACCCGCGAGGTGCCGCCGCCGCCCGACGCGATCACGGTGGCCGTCGAGGCACCGGGTGCCACGGACTATTCGGCGACGCCGATCACGGTGATGCCGCTTCGGCTGCGCTTCAGCGCACCGGTGGCGACGCTCGAATCGGTAGGGGCGGAAGAAGGCAGCGCGAAAGCGGTCGAGGGCCTCACGTTGAAGCCCGCGCTGGCGGGCCGCTGGGCCTTCGAAGATGAGTCGACCCTTGTCTTTACACCCGCCGAGGATTGGCCGGTGGGCCAGGGCTATGAGGTCGCGTTGGATGCAGAGAAGGCACTCGCGCCGGATCGCGTGCTGGCCGAAACGCAGTTCGCCTTCGAAACCGCGCCGTTCGTGGCCGGCATCGACAGCGCCGAGTTCTACCAGGACCCGGAAAGTGCCGGCTTGAAGCGCGGCGTCTGGGCGTTCACGTTCTCGCACCCGGTGGACGCCGATGCGCTGCGCTCGCGTCTGTCCACGAAGGCCGTCGATGGGGCCGACCGCTCGCTCGCCGCGCCGCCGATCGAGGTGCGCTTCGACGAGCCGGGCCTGAAGGCTTGGGTGCAGACCGCGCCGCTCACCGTGCCGGAGAACGGTGGCCGCGTGACGCTCACGCTCGCCGAAGGCGCTAAGAGCCGCCTCGAGGGCCCGGGGCGCGCCACTGAGGCCATGTCGAGCGTGGCGATGCCCTCGCTGTACTCGGTGGCGCTCGACAGCGTCGAGGCCACGGTCGTCGACGACGACAACGGTGAGCCGAAGCAGCTGATCGTGCTGTCCTTCAACGACACGCTGAAAGACCGCGACATCGCCTCGCAGGTGAAGCTCTGGCTGCTGCCCGAGCGCTTCGTGCCCAGCCCGCAGCGCAAGGCCGATCCCAACAGCAGCCACCAGCAGACCGTGCCCTACCCGTGGTCGGAGGGCGAAGTGGATGCGGCCACGCTGAAGGCCGCCACGCCGCTGCGCTTCGAACTGCTGCCCGGCGAGCGCGAATGGGTGGAGACGCACACGCTGCGCTTCGAGGCGCCGCCCGGCCGCCGGCTGTGGCTGGAGCTGCCGAAGGGGCTGAAGAGCTTTGGCGGCTTCCTGCTGGGCCAGCCGCAGCGCCGCCTGCTGGTCGTGCCCGAGTACCCGAAGCTGCTGCGCTTCGTCGGTGAGGGCGCACTGCTGTCGCTGCGCGGCGAGCGCCGCGTGAGCCTCGTGGCGCGCAACACGCCGGACGTTCGCCTCGAGATCGGCCGCGTGCTGCCGGAGCAGCTTCAACTTCTGGTGGCCACCAATGACGGCCAGCTGCAGAACCCCTCGCTGTGGCGCGTGGACGAGGACATGCTGGTCGAGCGTTTCGAGGAGACGCTGTCGATCCCGACCGACGACCCGGCGAAGGCGAACTACCGCGGCGTCGACCTCGGTACTTATTTCAATGCCAACGAGCGCGGTGTGTTCTTGCTCTCGCTGCGTTCGATGACTGGCGACGAGGCCGCGCTGAGCACGCGCGAGCGGCTCGACCGCAACGCCGGCCAGCAGACCGACTCGCGTCTCGTCGTGTTGACCGACCTCGGCGTGCTGGCCAAGACCGAGCTCGACGGCCGCCGCAAGGTGTTCGTGCAGAGCCTCTCCGACGGCACGCCGGTCGCCAGCGCTCTGGTGTCGGTGGTCGGCCGCAACGGGCAGGTGGTGGTCGCCGCCAGCACCGACGCCGACGGCGTGGCCACGCTGCCGACCTTCGAACCCTTCGTCCGCGAGCGCACGCCGGTGCTGCTGCAGGTGACCCGCGGCGAGGACATGAGCTTCCTGCCGCTGGGCGACTGGTCGCGCCGGCTCGACACGTCGCGCTTCGACGTCGGTGGCGAGATCAACCACGTCGATCCGGGTGCCTTGAAGGCGGTGCTGTTTTCCGACCGCGGTCTGTACCGCCCCGGCGAGACCGTGCACCTCGGCCTGATCCTGCGTGCGCAGGACTGGGCGAAGACCCCGGTGGGCGCGCCGCTGGAGCTCGACATCCTCGACCCCACGGGCAACCTCGCGCGCCG
>JAIXTZ010000149.1 GCA_027483745.1 Lysobacteraceae bacterium | reverse complement strand
GTCTGGGGCCGCACGGTGCACAGCGTGTTCTTCGGCGGCGGCACGCCCAGCCTGTTCCCCGCCTCGGCGATCAACGACATCCTCGCGGCCTGCAGTGCGCGCCTGCGCTTTGCACCGGGCGCGGAAGTGACGCTGGAATGCAATCCGGGCACGGCCGAGTTCGACCGCTTCGAGGGCTACCGCGCTGCCGGCGTGAACCGCCTCAGCTTCGGCGTGCAGAGCTTCGACGACGGCTGTTTGCGGGCCCTCGGCCGCATCCACGACAGCGGCGAGGCGGAGCACGCGGTGAAGCTGGCGCAGGACGCCGGCCTCGACAACCTCAACATCGACCTAATGTACGCGCTGCCGAACCAGACGATGGCGATGGCGCTGCAGGACGTCGAACGCGCGATCGCCTTGCAGCCGGCCCACCTCTCGCACTACCACCTGACGATGGAGCCCAACACCGTCTTCGCCGCTCGGCCGCCGCAGGGCCTGCCCGACGAGGACGACGCCTGGGCGATGCAGGAGGCCTGCCAGCAGCGGATCGCGGAAGCCGGTTTCGGGCACTACGAGATCTCGGCCTACGCCAAGCCCGGCCGGCAGTGCCGACACAACCTCGCCTACTGGACCTACGCCGACTACCTCGGCATCGGCGCCGGAGCCCACGGCAAAATCAGCTTCGGCCATGACGGCCGCATCCTGCGGCGCTGGAAGAAGAAGAACCCGCGCGAATACCTCGCCGCCTTCGCCGCGGACGCCGGATACGGTGCCCATATCGGCGGCGATGACGACGTGCTGATGCCGGCGCGCCCCTTCGATTTCATGCTGAACCGTCTTCGCTTGCATGCCCCGTTCGCGCTCACCGAGTTCGAGCAGGCCACGGGGCTGTCGCGCAGCGCGATCGCCGGCGAGATCGCGATGGCCGAAGCGCGCGGCTGGCTCGAAGGCAACGGCGAGGTGTACGCGCTCACCGCGCAGGGCCGCAACTTCAACAACGATCTGGTCAGCCTGTTCCTGAAGGACTGATGCCGCGGGCGCTCCGGCTCAGAAGCGGATCGGCGTGGCGTAAGGCACGGGCATTCGCAACGCCTCCTCGCGATCGATGCCGCTGATGAGATGGTGCAGCGCGCGAATCACCCCCGCATGGGTGAACCACAGCGTCGGCTCGCGGAGTTCGCCCAAGGCCTCGGCGACACGGGCCTCGAGATCGAGGTAGCGCTCGCCCTCCGGCATCCGGAACCCGGCCGGATCGGCCGCCCAGGCGTCCAGTGCCGCACGGTCGATGGCCGCCCAGGGCTGGGCTTCCCACTGGCCGAAATGCAGCTCGGCGAGGCGCGCGTCGAACCGGACCCGCCGAACATCGGCCCGCGTTTTCGCCATCGGCCACGGCGTGGGCGGCACGCCACGGCCGGGCGCGACGTCGATGCGAAAGGCCCGCGCCGTGGCCTCCGCGAGCTCGCGCGCTCGCGCGAGCGGACTGCTCGCGATGGGCCAATCCGGCAGGACGCGGCGGAGCCGTCGCGCGGCGTCACCGACGTCGCGCGCGTGCACGGGCAAGTCGCTGCGGCCGTAGCAGACACCCTGCCCCCCTTTCACCGGCGTGTGCCGGATGGCGATCAACGGAACCCGTCTCACGGCGAGGGCGTCGTCAGCAGTCGAGCTTTGGGCATCGGGATTCACGGCGCGTGGCAACTGCCCGGAAGTATCGTCCGGACCGGAGGTTCTGCCCATGCTGCGTTCGCGTTCCATCGACTGCCCCTACTGCGGTGAGCCCATCGAGGTCGAGATCGAGGCCGCGGACGAGCCGCAGCGCTACATCGAGGACTGCCAGGTGTGTTGCCGCCCGATCGAGTTCGAGCTCCGTCCCGGCGCCCGTGGCGGCCGCCTGCGGGTGTTCCGCGACGACGAGTGAGCCGGGGCTTTCACCGATCCGCTACACTCCGCCCCGCTGAAGGTGTTCGGGAAGCCGGTGTGACTCCGGCACTGCCCCCGCAACGGTAATCCGCCAACCACCTGCCAGATCGCCACTGGGGCTCGCCCTGGGAAGGCGGCAGGCCGCGATGCGCCACGCATCGCAAGCGGAGAGTCCGGAGACCGGCCTTCAGACCGCCGACGCGCCGCATCCCGGGCGCGCGGTCGGTCATGGCGCGCTGCGGTGGGCGGCGAGGCGTGGATGCGGCCCCGCACCGTCGCGGCCGCTCGACGTCCTTGCGTTTCCGTTCGCGCCCCCGCGGGTGTGCGCTGAAACCTCCAAGGATGTCCATGAACCGTTCTCCCCTCGCCGCCGGCCTCGCGCTGGCGCTTGCCGTTCCTCTTGCCTCTGCCGCGCCCGCGCCGCCGGCCGACATGAGCGGCGCCGAAACCCTCGATGCGGTCGTCGTGACCGCCACCCGCTCGCCGACGCCGATCGCGCGCGGACTGGCCGCGACCACCGTGCTGGATCGCGCCGCCATCGAGCAGGCGCAAGCCCCGGACCTCATCGACCTGCTGGCACGACAGGCCGGCATCGACGTCTCGCGCACCGGCGGCCCCGGATCGGTGTCGACGCTGTTCCTGCGCGGCGGCAATTCCAACCACGTGCTGGTGCTGGTCGACGGCGTGCGGGTGAACTCGGTGCAGCAGGGCCTGTACGACTTCGGCAGCCTGCCCATCGACCGCATCGAGCGCATCGAGATCGTCCGCGGCCCGCGCGCAGCGCTGTGGGGCTCGGATGCCATCGGTGGCGTCATCCAGATCTTCACCCGCGACCCCGGCCAGGGCGGCGCGCAGGTGCGCGTGGGCAGTTTTGATCGCTCGGAAGTCGCGGCCCAGTGGGGCGTTTCCGGCGAGCGCGGCAGCCTCGGCCTCGGCGGCGGCGTGCAGGACGTCGGCGGCTACAACGTGAGCACGCCGACGAGTTTCGGCTTCGACCCGGACCGCGACGGCTTCCGCAACCGCCACCTGAGCCTCGGCGGCCGCACCACGCTCGGCACGCAGGCCCTCGGGGTGAACCTGCTCTCCACGGTGGCCGACGTCGAATTCGACCGCGGCTTGACGCAGTCGCATTCGGTCAGCGGCGGCGCGACGCTCGGCGGCCCCCTGGCCGCGCGCTGGACGCACAGCCTCGCGCTGGGCGAGGCCCGCGAAGACCTGAAGACCCTGTCCAGCTTCGGCAGCCGCTTCGAGAGCCGCCGCCGTTCGATCGACTGGCTGCACGACCTCGCGCTCGGCGAGCGCCACGCGCTGCTGTTCGGCCTCAACCACGTGGACGAAGACGCCCTCTCACGCAACGCGACCAATGCGGTGGTATACGACCGCAGCCGTCGCAACACCGGCGTGTTCACGGCGTGGCGCGGGGCCTTCGGCGCGCAGCAGTGGGACCTCACGGCACGCACCGATGACAGCAGCCAGTTCGGGCGCACGAACACTGCGCAGGCCGCGTGGGGCGTGGCCTTCGGCGACGGCTGGCGCCTGCGGGCGAGCTGGGGCCAGGGTTTCCGCGCGCCGAACACGAACGAGCTGTACTCGCCGGGTTTCGGCGGCCTGTTCGCCGGCAACCCGGCGCTCGACCCCGAGCGCTCGCGCAGTGCGGAGCTGGGCCTCGGCTGGCAGGGGACGACGGCCGGCCTGGAGCTCTCCGCCTACCGCAGCCGGGTCACCGACCTCATCGCATTCACCGGCCCCACCTTCGGTGCCACCAACATCAACCAGGCGCGTCTCGATGGCGTCGAGCTGGACGGGCGCTGGGAGCTGGGGCGGATCGGCCTTCGCGGCAACCTCGGCTGGCAGCGGGCCGAAAACGCCACCACCGGCGCCCCGCTGCTCCGCCGAGCCCCGCGCAAGGCCGCCGTGAGCGTCGACATCCCCGCCAACAATTGGCTGCGATTCGGTCTGGACGCGACAGCCGCCTCGCGCCGCCAGGACTTCGACGGCCCGCTGGGCGGCTACACGCGCTTCGACCTGAGGGCCGAGGCCGCCCTCGGCGCCGACTGGGCGCTGCGCGCCCGGGTCGAGAACCTCTTCGACCGCCGCTACACCTTGGCCAGCGGCTTCACGACCCCGGACCGCAGCCTGCTCGTCGAGATCGCCTGGCGCCCGACTCGCTGAACCGAGTCAGGCGTCTTCACCTCGCCGCCCCAGGACGGGGGCGGCGAGGGCCGTGGCCGCCTGCTATATTCAGTTTCATTGACTTTTCGCAATGGAACGTGCGCATGCCCGGCCCCGCGGCCTCCAGCTCGACCACTTCTGCCGGTTTCGCGAAGAGCACCCTGCCCCGCAAGGTGCGCCACATCCTGCAGGGGTTTTACGAACTGGCGGCCGACGCCTTCGAGCGTGAGCTCACCGGCGCGCTGAACGAATTCGAGCAGCAGGCGTTCAACAACGCCGAGCAGGCCCGAAGCAACAACATCCAGGTGCGGTGGCTGGAGACCCTGCGCACGGTCCGCCGGACGCGCCCCGACCTCGTGCCGCGCTTCCTCCAGGGCGTCGAAGCCCAGCTCGCGGCGATCCGCGAGCAGTCGGCCACCGAGGCCGAGCGGGCCACGCAGCGCAACATGGCCGAGCTGTCGCTGATCGAAGCCTCGGAGATGGACGAATCGACGACGCTGGCCGAGATCGGCAGCCGCATCGAGATGCGCCACAGCCTGCCGATCTACCTGCTCGGCCAGCGCTTCGGCGTGCTGGCGGGCAAGCCGGCGTTCGACGCGGAGGCCCTCCCGATGGGCCCGCAGGCGCTTTGCAAGATCCTTCGCGTCGCCGCGGCCAACCTCGAGATCTCCTCCGAGCACCGCGTGCTGCTGTACCGGCTGTTCGAACGGCAGATGCTCGTCGAATACGGTCGCCTGCTCGAGGCCCTCAACAACCACCTGATCAAGCACGGCGTGTTGCCGGGCTTGCAGTACATGCCGTTCCGGAGCCCGTCCGCCCCACAGCCTCGCCCAGCGGCCAAGGCGACCGACGGCAAGCCGGGCGAAGGCGAATCCGCGCCGAAACCCGCCGCCCCGACGGACGGCCGCACGACCGCGCAAACCCCGGCATACGGCCGCAGCACCGGCCAGATGCCGGCCTACGGCCGCACGACCGGCCCGCAGCCGGCGACCCCGCGCGAGCACGGCGAAAGCGAAGCCCCGCTGCCCTGGCTGCTGCCGGGTGAACCGGCGGCGTGGGCCCCGGCGAGTCCGTCCGCGGCGCCGGTGCCGCTGCCCGAGTTCGAGCAGATCCGCGACCTGCTGACCTCGCGGCGCTCCATGCTGTCGAAGCTGTCGGGCGGCGGCAGCGCGCCCGCGGCCCCCAGCGGCCCGGTGCACCAGCCCGCGGCTCAGGAAGTGCAGCACGCGCTGAGCCTGCTGCAGCCCAGCACCGCGACCTCGGTGAACATGGGCGGGCGCATCGTGCCGCGCACCGTCGCGCACCTGAAGCAGGACCTGCTGGCGCAGCTGCGTCGCAGCGCCCCTGCCGGCGAAACGCCGGTGCTGCCCGACGAGGACAACGACACGTTCGACCTCGTCGGCATGCTGTTCGACGAGCTGGTCAAGGACGTGCGGCCGAGCAGCCAGGCGTCCACGCTGCTGACGAAGCTCCAGGTGCCGCTGCTGCGCGTGGCGCTCTCGGACAAGCGCTTCTTCAACGACAGCCACCACCCGGCACGGCAGATGCTCAACGCCGTGGCCGAGACCGGCGCCTACTGGCTCGGCGACGACGACGCCGACGGTGCGCTGGTCGGCAAGATGCAGGGCCTGGTCGACCGCACGCTGCGCGATTTCGACGGCGACATGTCGCTGTTCGAGTCGCTGCTCAAGGACCTGAGCTCGCACCTGCAGACGATCGCACGCAAGGCCGAAGTGGCCGAGCGCCGCCACGTCGAAGCCGCGCGCGGCAAGGAGCGCCTCGCGCAGGCGCGCGACCGCGCCGCCGATGCGGTGAAGCAGATCACCGAGGGAAGCGAACTGCCGGTGTTCACGCGCACGCTGTTGAACCAGGCGTGGACCGACGTGATGGCGCTGACCTCGCTGCGCCACGGCGAGGACTCGCCGGCCTGGACGCAGCACCTCGAGACGGCCAAAAAGCTCGTCAGCCTCGCGAAGCCCGGCGCCGCCGCCGCGGCCGAGACGGAAGCCCCCGCGCTGCAGAAAGAGGTCGCCGACTCGCTGCGCCAGGTCGGCTACCACGAGGCCGAATCGGACGCGATCGCCAAGCGACTGATCGCCCCGACCACCGAGGCCGCCGCCGACGACGCCGCCAGCCGCACCGAGCTGCTGATGCGGATGAAGTCGGCAAGCCGCCTCGGCACCACCGAGAAGCCCGCCAAGCCGAAGCCCGAGCAGCTCACGCCCGAAGTGATGGCCCGCGTCGCGCAGATCAAGACGCTCGCCTTCGGCACCTGGTTCGAATTCGTCACCAATGCGCAGGGCGACCGCGTGCGCCGCCGCCTGTCGTGGTATTCGCCGGTGAGCGGCACGGCCATGTTCGTCAACCACCGCGGCCAGAAGATCGGCGACCAGAGCATCGAACACCTCGCCATCCAGATGGCCAACGGCCAAGCCCGGCTGGTGGAGGAGGAAGCGAAAGTGAGCCTGCTCGACCGCGCGTGGGGGGCGGTGATGAAGACGCTCTCCGGCTTCGGCGGCAGCAAGCCCAAGGAGGCCGTGGCATGACCACCGGCCCGCACAGCGAGTACCGCCGCGCGAAGCGTCGTCGTGCCACGCACGACATCGCCGTGATCGACAACATGACCGAGCAGGTGATCGGCAAGATCGGCAACCTGTCGGAATCCGGCGTGCTGCTGATCCTCGGCGCGCCGCCCTGCGCCGATGCGCTGTACCAGCTGCGCTTCGACCTGCCCGTCGGCGGCGGTCGCCCGCTCGAAGTGGAGGTGGGCGCGCACGAGCTGTGGCAGGACGACGCCGCCGCGCCCGGGCAGGTCTGGGCCGGCTTCCGTTTCATCGACGTGGCCGCGAACTCGCTGCAGCACATCCGGCAGTGGGTCGACCAGCCCGGCAGCGACTACGTCTGAAGCAGGCCGCGCTGCTCGGCGCGGCGCTGCTCGGCCTGGTCGCCTGCGCGCCTGCCGCGCCGTCGCGCGACGCATGGACGGTGTTCGGGAGCACCGCGGAACTGCAGCTCCCCGCCGGCAGCGACGAAACGCGCCGCACCGCCGCCCTGCGCGCGCTGGGCGCGCACTGGCAGCAGCGCGAGCGCGAATGGCACGCTTGGGAACCCTCGGCCCTCACGGCCTTCAACGACGCGCTCGCCGCGAACGGTGAAGCCGAAGCGCCACCGGCACTGCGCGATCTGATGGCACGCAGCCGCCCCCTCGTGGCAAGTAGCCGCCACGCCTTCGATCCGGGCATCGGTCGGCTGGTGGCGACCTGGGGCTTCCACACCAGCGACTACCCGATCCGCACGCCGCCGCCCGATCGCGCTTGGCTCGCTGCGTGGGCCACGCGCCCCGATTCGCTCGATGACCTGCACTGCGACGCCGCGTGGCGCTGCACCAGCGCCGCGCCCGCGCTGCGGCTCGACTTCAACGCGATGGCGGAAGGGCTGGCCTTGGAGGAAGGCGCGACGCGGCTGCGCCGCCTCGGCGTGGCGCACGCGCTGCTGAACCTCGGCGGCGACGTGCTGGCGCTCGGCGACAACCACGGCGCGGCGTGGCGGGTGGGCCTCGATGACGGCGAGGGCGGCGTGCTGGGCGGCGTGGCGCTGCGCGACGGCGAGACCTTCATGAGCTCCGGCCGCTACGCCAAGTACCGCGAGTCGCCCGAGGGCGAGCGCTGGCCGCACGTCCTCGATCCGCGCACGGGCCGACCGGTCACCGGCGCGCGGCTGAGCGCCGTGCTGCACCCCGATCCGGTGGTGGCCGACGCGGCGGCCACCGCGCTGATGGTGGCGGGGCCCGAGGGCTTCGAGCGCACGGTGCGCGGCATGGCGCTGGGCTGCGCGCTGCTGGTGGACGCGGAAGGCCGGGCCTGGACCACCCGCGGGATGGCGGCGCGGTTCGAGTGGGCGCGTCCGCTGCCCGAGGCCGCGCGCGTCGATTCGGGCGCCGACTGCGGCCCGCGTTGACGGGCGCTGCGGCACAATCGGCGTCTCGCTTCCTGCCGATGCCGCCCGCCATGTCCCACCTCTACGCCGAGCACCTCGCCACCCTGAAGCAGCGCAGCGACGCCGCGCTGGCCAAGGCCGGCTTCGACCACTTCGTGATCGCCTCGGGCGTGGAGAAGTACCAGTTCCTCGACGACCGGCCCTACCCGTTCAAGCCGAACCCGCACTTCAAGCACTGGGTGCCGCTGCAGCATCACCCGCACAGCTGGATCGCCTACACGCCGGGGTCGAAGCCGGTGCTGGCCTACTACCAGCCCGACGACTACTGGCACGTGCCGCCGTCGCCGCCGGAAGGCTTCTGGGTCGAACACTTCGACATCCGCATCCTTCGCGAACCGCAGGAGGCCGCCGCCCATCTGCCCAAGGGCCGCGTGGCCATCGTCGGCGAGGCCGATGCCGCGCTCGAGGGCGTGGTGCCGAACAACCCGAAGGCGCTGATCGACGAGTTGCACTACCAGCGCGGCTACAAGACCGCGTACGAACTCGACCGCATGCGCCGCGCCCAGCGCCGCGCGGTGAAGGGCCACCGCGCCGCCGAGGCCGCGTTCCGCGCCGGCGGCTCCGAGCTGGAGATCCACCGCGCCTACCTCGAGGCCACCGGCCACGGCGACCTTGACCTGCCCTACACCAACATCATCGGCCTCAATGCGCACGCGGCCGTGCTGCACTACCAGTACCAGTCGCCGGAGCGCCCCGCGAAGCCGCTGAGCTTCCTGATCGATGCCGGCGCCGAAGTGGACGGCTACGCCTCCGACATCACCCGCACCTACGCCGCACATGACGGCGCCTTCGCCGAGCTCATCGCCGCCGTCGACGACGAGCAGCAGGCGCTGTGCGGCATGGTGCGCAACGGCGCCGACTACCGCGACCTGCACCTCGAATGCCACCTGCGCCTCGGCAGCGTGCTGCGCAACGCCGGCATCGTCGACATGGACCCGGGCGCGATGGTGGCCGAAGGCGTGACCAGCGTGTTCTTCCCGCACGGCCTCGGCCACCCGATCGGCCTGCAGGTGCACGACGTCGCCGGCCGCCACGATGCCGACGGC
>JAIXTZ010000092.1 GCA_027483745.1 Lysobacteraceae bacterium | reverse complement strand
TTCCAGCAGGGGCCGCTGTTCGACGCCATCCGCGCGTCGATCGCCATCCCGATGGTGTTCACGCCGCACGAGGTGAACGGCCGCGAGCTCGTCGACGGCGGCCTGCTCGCGCCGCTGCCCCTAGCGGCAACGCGGGGCTTCCACTGCGACTACGTCGTGGCCGTCGACCTCAATGCGCGATCCCCGCGGGCGCCGACCAGCGAGCCGGTGCCGCTGCGCGAGGCCGAGATGTTCAACGACGACGCGCCGGTCGCGCTGCCGAACTGGAAGGCGCGCGTGGCGTCGTGGTTCAGCACACCGGCCTCTCCGCCGGGCGTGGTGGCGCCTGCGCCGAGCGGCGGCATCGCCGGACTGCTCGACCTCATGTCGCGCTCGATGGACACCATGCACTCGCAGATCACGCGATTGCAGGTGGCCCAGGATCCGCCCGACCTCGTCATCCGCGTACCGCGGGATGCCGCCAGCTTCTACGAGTTCTGGCGCGCGAAGGAGCTGCGGGAGCGCGGCCGTGAACTGGCCGAGGACGCGCTCTCCGCCTGGGTTCAGTAGCGCTAGATTGCACCGTGCTTGGACGCCCTTAGTTTGCCGGCGGGGCGGACTCTTGCGGCGCGGCGTCAACGGTGACGGTGGATCCCTGCCGTCGCAGGTGGCGTTCGAACACATCGCGCTTGCCACGGATGATTGCCTGAGCCAGGTAAAGTTGTCCGCGGTTGTTGAAGTGACAGCACGTGTCCCGGTACAGGGTTTGCGTTTCGTCCTTGAACACGTGGCGCAGGTCGAGCGTCTGAGCCACTCCAGTGGCAGCGAGGTCCAGCTTGCCGTAGAAGCGACCGATCGGGTCGCCGTAGAGTGCGTAGCCGAGGTAGTTGTCGCGCTCTTCCTGCGACAACGCCTTGGAGTTCTCCAGGTACTGGTTGGGCTGGAGGACATGCAGGTAGTCGAAGCCTTTCTGATGGGCGAAGGCATCGATCGCACGAGTGGAGCGGTTCCAGATGGCCTCGATCCCGACGAAGGACTCGTCCTCGCCTTTGGGCGTGAAGTTGGCCATCTGCGCCAGGTCCAGCGGGTCTTCGCCGGAGCCTTCAACCTCGTGCGCGCAGTTCTGCGAGTACAGCAGTTTGGCCAGCTCGATGGCCGGGACTGGACTGACGTCGGTGGCGAAACGATTGCTGCTGGGCACGCAGCGGGTGTCGACGCTGCTCGACTGCAAGAGCCGCGAGTAGCTGCGCGGGTAGATCGGTGGATTGCCCAGCGGGAGGTTGTCCGCGTACGGCAGCGCGACTTCGTTGAACCCGTCAACGTTGACGACGATGTCGAACGATTGCCCGAGCAGGTACAGGTAATAGAGCTTGAAGAGCTGCTGCGGCTGTTTTCCACCCGGCAGCGCGCCGTTGTAGACCACGAAGCGATCGCTCGAGAACTCGGCACGCAAGGCGCGCTCGAAGATGTCGTTATTGTCGAACCGGATCCCCTGATCCTCGACCTGATCCTCGGCCCGGTTCAAGGAAAAATGGCTCGCGACGGAACCGCCGAGAATCAGCACCTTGATGGGGTCTGCGGGCATGCTCTCGGGCACGGCGAACAGAACGGGCTCGCCGTTTGCCACTGGGTCATCGACGGAGGCGTGGGCAGTGAACGCCTGGCCGAAGTAGGGGTGCGCGTAGCTGGTCCTCTCCGCAGATTTCACGAAGCGCGACTTGTACTCAAGGTACGCAGCCCGGTCCAAGGGGTTGACGCCGCTCAGCATGCGAAGGGCCAACAGGCAGGCGAGGTTGGCAACCACCAATACCAACCCCCACATGATCGCGTGGAACAGAATCCGCTTAGTCCAACTCATAGCGATTCTTGTAGTCCACGATCAGGCCAGCGTCTTGCTTCGACTTTTCCAGCACGGCGTTGCCTACCACGAGCATGTCGAGCTCCGTGCCCATGAAGCAGCGAAAAGCGTCTTCGGGCGTTGCCACGATCGGCTCGCCGCGCACGTTGAACGACGTATTCACCAGCATCGGGCAGCCGGTGAGATCCTTGAAGCGCGTGATCAGCGCGTGGTAGCGCGGATTTGTTTCCCGATGGACGGTCTGGATGCGCGCTGAGTAATCGACGTGCGTGACCGCGGGGATGTCCGATCGCGGCACATTGAGCAGGTCGATACCGAACAAAGTCCGATCCTGCTCGCTCATCGCCAACTGCCGCGTCTTCGCAACGTCGGCGACGAGCAGCATGTAGGGGCTGTCGACGTCCAAATCGAACCATTCCGGCAGGTCTTCGCGCAGCACGCTGGGCGCGAACGGCCTGAAAGACTCGCGGAACTTGATCTTGAGGTTCAGCTGCTTCTGCATGGACGGCGATCGCGGATCGCCAAGGATCGAGCGCGCGCCAAGCGCGCGGGGGCCAAATTCCATGCGTCCTTGGTGCCAGCCGACCGCCTTGCCGTCGGCAAGGGCGCGAGCAGTGATCTCGATCACTTCATCGTCTGACACGGTGCTGAACGCTGCACCTTCGGCGCGCAGCCGATCCTCGATTGCGCCCTGGTCGTACGCTGGGCCCAGATAAGCGCCCTGCATCGCGTCCTTCCCAACCGAAACCTTGCGCTCGGCGCCCAGCATGATGTGGTGCGCTGCGAGTGCGGCGCCGAGTGAGCCACCGGCATCTCCGGCCGCTGGCTGGATCCAGATGTTTTCGAACATCCCCTCACGCAGCAGCTTTCCATTGGCGACGCAGTTCAGTGCGACGCCGCCTGCCATGCACAGGTTCTTCATTCCCGTGGACTTGGCGATCGCGACAGCGAGCGCGATCACGACATCCTCGGTCACGGATTGCAGCGACGCAGCAAGATCCATTTCGCGCTGGGTGAGCGGTGCTTCGCTGTCCCGCGGCGGGCCTCCGAACAATGCATCGAACTTGCGATTGGTCATCGTCAAGCCCGTGCAGTAGTCGAAGTAGCTCATGTCGAGCGCGAAGGAGCCATCCGCCTTGATGTCGATGAGGTGGTCCTTCATCAGCTGCGCGTAGCGCGGCTGTCCATAGGGCGCCAAGCCCATGACCTTGTACTCGCCAGAGTTCACCTTGAAGCCGGTGTAGTAGGTCAGGGCGGAATAGAGCAAGCCCAGGGAATGGGGAAAGTGGATTTCCCTGACCACTCTCAGGTCCTTGCCCTTTCCGATCGCCAGCGAGGTGGTGGTCCATTCGCCAACGCCATCCATGGTCAACACGGCCGCTTCCTCGAAAGGCGACGGATAGAAGGCGCTGGCGGCGTGGCTGAAATGATGTTCCGAGAACAGCAGGCGCGCCGCCCAATCAACGTCATTGCCAAGGAGCTTGCCCAGCTCGGTAGCGAGTCCTTGTTTCTGGAAGAGCTTCTCTTTGAGCCAAACGGGCAGTGCGCGCGAGAACGACATGAAGCCGCGCGGCGCAAAGGCGAGGTAAGTCTCCAGTAGGCGCTCGAACTTGAGGAAGGGCTTGTCGTAGAACACGACATGGTCGATGTCGGTCGGCAGGCAGCCCGCCTCGTCAAGGCAATAGCGAATCGCATGCGCCGGGAAGCCCGCATCGTGCTTTTTGCGGGTGAAGCGCTCCTCCTGGGCGGCAGCGACGATTTCTCCGTCGCTCAACAGGCAGGCAGCGGCGTCGTGGTAGTACGCAGAGATGCCAAGAATCTTCATTCGCTAGAACAGGGTGTAGATCAAAGGCGCAAGCACTGAACCCTGCGCTAGAACCAGAACACCGCCCAGTGCGACCATCACGATGATGATCGGCAGCATCCAAAGCTTCTTTCGTGAACGAAGGAAGGCCAAAAGCTCTTTGATGAACTGCATCGGCGTACCTAGAACTGGTTCTTGAACGACTCGGCTCCAGGCCCCGGCGGATCGCGCTCGAGCCAGTAGCTGGCCACATCACGCTTCTTCAGCCGCAGAGCGTCTCGCCCGAAGACACGGCCAAGGACGGCAACGGGGGTGATCAGCAGGAAGAACATCAGGCCCAGCGCGACTGGACTGAAGATTTTCTCGAGCAGCAGGCCCAGCGAGAACCAAGCCCTGTTGAAGGGGCGCAACAGCGTTGGCGCAAGGAATCCGGTGCAGAGGATGGCAGCGGAGAGGCCGATCAGAGCGCCGATCAGCGGCGCTTGCCAATCTGCGTAAATCCCGTAACCAGCCGCCAGCAAGGCCAGGATCGTGAACAAGAAGGCGAAGCTGCGTTCGCTGTGTAGCGGCGGCGTCAGCGAGGCAGGCGGGCTTTCGTGTTTCATCTGCGGAGATTGCCATAGAGGGCCCGGAATGTCTCGCGTAGCCGGTGACGCTGGCATCGCACGGAGATGCTGTTTTCCCGCAGGATTCTTTCCTCGAGCGCGACCGGGTTGCGCGCTGCTTCGGCAGAGAATTTCGTCAGGAGTCTTTCCGGTCCGGGCGCTGTCGATGTCGAGGCAAAGGCGCTTCATTCCCGAGAAAAAAGGCACAAGGCCATCGACATCTTTCGTCCCCGTCGTGGGATTCCGCGCACCGGTATGGAGGGTGCGCGGATGCGCCTTCAATCAAGACCACCTGCGCATGGCAGACATACCCGGCGGCTTCTTGCCGAAGGATCGCCCGGTGCAGACCATCCGCGAACGGCCCGAGGACGCGCTTTCCGCCTTGGCTCGTTAGCGCTGGACGGCGCAGCGCTTCGGCGACCGCGGTGCGGGGTCGCTGCCGAAGGCAGCATTCGTGCAGGCCACGCCATCGCGGAACTCGCGCGTCACGCTCCGCCCGTCGTCCGCGCCGTACCAGACGGAACGACGGCCGCGGAACTGGCAGAACCCGCCTTCGGCGGCGCAATCGGTCCAACCGTTGCCGGGCCCGCCGCCCTGCCAACCGCCACCCACGCCGCGGAACGAGCAGTATTTGTTCTCGCCGGGGGCTGGGTCGCCGAAGCTGCGGTTGTCGCAGCGCACGCCGCCGCCGCGGACCTCCAGATCGGTGAAGCGGCGCTCGGTGCCATAGCGAACCGTGGCCGGGCCGGGCAGGCGGCAGACCTCGTTCTCGCGCGCGCAAGGCGTCCAGCCACCGCTCCAGCTGCCGCCCCAGCCGCCGCCGCTACCCGGCCGGCCGCCACCGTCGTAGCGCAGTTCGCAGACCTTCCGCTCGCGCGGCGCGGGATCGCCGAAGGTCTGGATGCTGCAGGCCACGCTGCCGCCGCGGACGCGGCGTTCGTAGTAGCGGCCGTTGGTGCCAAAGCGCACCGTGGCCGGCCCGTCGACGCGACAGGTCTCGTTCTCGCGGGCGCAGAGCGTCCAGCCGTAGCCGTCGTCGCCACCGCCGCCCCAGCCGGTGTCGTCGTACTGGCGGATTTCGCAGCGTTTTCCGCGACCGGGCGCCGGGTCGCCGAACATCGAGTTGTCGCACTGCAGGCTCGCGTTGCGCACCTCGCGATACACGTAGCGCCCCTGCGTGCCGTAGCGCACGACCCCCCAGCCCCGCACCGAGCAGCGGCGTCCCTCTTCGGCGCAGAACCGCCAGTCCCCCGACCATCCGCCGCCGTAGCGGCCCGACTTCGCCGCCATCGCGGGCTGCGGCTCGCTGGAGGTTTCCGGGCCGATGTAGCCGTCGGCGGGCTGCGCCGATGCCGTGGCGACGGAGAGTCCGGCCAGCGCGAACAGCGCCAAGGCGAGGACGGGGCGGACGCAGGACACACTCGGCATGGCGGGCCTCGTTGGTTGGGGGTGCGGCGCATGGAATAGCACGCTCGCCCACGCCCCGCCATGCGGGTGTCCGGCCCGTTCAGCGCCGGGCCGGATCAGGGGGCGATCGGCGCGACCGTCTGCCCCTCAACTTGGGGCACGCGCCGCAAGGCCGCGCGATGCACCCCGTGTGCGGCCATTCGCGTGGCCAAGGCGGCCAGCGTGGCGTCGTCGACGACCGGCTCGCGCGAGAAGATCCAGGCCAGCTTGCGGTCCGGCGTGGCGAGCAGGGCGGTCGAGTAGTCCGGCGCGACCTCCAGCACCTGCATGCGGGTCGAGATGGGCCAGACGAACTGAACCTTCCACTCGCGGCCGCCGCTGCCTTCGACGACGGTCGAGACACCGTTCCACGTCCGGTCGGGCTCGCCGAAGGCCTTCTTGAACACGAAGTCGTTGTCGATGCGCCCATCCGGACGCAGGCGATAGACATCGCGCGTCGCGACTTTCCCGTTCTCGAAGAAGTAGGGGACATTCGCCACGACGTGCCAAGTGCCCATGAAGCGCTCGAGGTCGACGGGTGCGGCGCTGGCTTCGGCAGGCATGCGGGCGGTTTCCGGTGGGGTCTGGCAGGCGGCCAGCGCGAGGGCCAAGGCGGCGATCACGGCGGTGAGCAGGGCGGGGCGGGCGGCGGCGCGCATGGGCGGCTCCGTTGGAGGGACTGACGCAGCGTGGTCGCCGCCGGGAGAACGCACCGTCAAGGCCGTGAAGGCGAAATTCGCCGTGACTTTGGTCATGCACGCCGCGGCGCAGGCGGGGGGTAAGCTCCGACGACTCCCTTCCGGCCCCCATGGAGGCCCCATGCGCCGCACGCGCCTTGCTTTTGTACTCGCCTTGATGACCGCGCCTCTCGCCCACGCCCAGACGCCCGCCCCGGCGGCCACCGCGCCCCAGCCCGCCGATGCCTGGCAGTGGCTCGAGGACGTCGAAGCCCCGCGCTCGCTCGACTGGGTGCGCGCGCAGAACGCCGATTCGCTGACGGTGCTCGAGGCGCAGCCGGGCTTCGGTGCGCTGCGCGACGATCTGCTCGCCATCCTCGATTCGAACGCGCGGATTCCGTTCGTCAGCAAGCAGGGCGAGTACTTCTACAACTTCTGGCGCGACAAGCAGAATCCGGCGGGCGTGTGGCGTCGCACCACGCTCGAGGAGTACCGCAAGGCCGAGCCTGAGTGGGAAGTGCTGATCGACCTCGACGCCATCAACAAGGCCGAGGACATGAATTGGGTGTGGCGCGGGGCTGACTGCCTGCGGCCGGCCTACGACCGCTGCCTGGTTTCGCTGTCGCGCGGTGGCGCCGACGCCATCGAAGTGCGCGAGTGGGACAAAAGCGACCGCGCCTTCGTCGAGGGCGGCTTCCGCCTGCCGGAAGCCAAGGGCGGTCTGACCTGGCGCAATGCCGATAGCGTCTACGCCTACACCGATTTCGGCGAGGGCTCGATGACCTCGTCGGGTTACCCGCGCATCGTGAAGGAATGGACGCGCGGCACGCCGCTCGCCGAGGCCAAGGTGGTCTACGAAGGCACGGCGCAGGACATGTACATCGCCGGCTACCGCGACCTGACACCGGGTTTCGAGCGTGATTTCGTCAGCCGCACCATCGCCTTCTACAACGACGAGCTCTACGTGCGCGGCGCCGACGGCACACTCACCAAGATTGACGCGCCCAACTCGGCGAACAAGACGCCGTACCGCGAATGGCTGATCCTCGAGCTTCGTGAGGACTATCGCGTTGGCGACCGCGTCTACCCGAAGGGTGCCGTCATCGCGGCCAAGTTCGACGCCTTCATGGCCGGCGGCCGCGACTTCGACGTGCTGTTCGAGCCCACCGACACCACGGCCTTCGTCGGCCTGACCCCGACCAAGGACCACCTGATCCTCAACGTGCTCGAGGACGTCAAGAACCGCCTGTCGGTGCTGACCTACGCGAACGGTGAGTGGACGCGCGGCCCGCTGGACGGCGCGCCGGCCTTCGGCACGGTGTCGGTCTCGGCCGTCGACGACGAAGCCAACAACGACTACTTCCTCACCGTCACCGATTACCTGACGCCGACCACCCTGATGCTCGGCACGGTGGGCGAGGCCCCGCAGGCCCTGAAGCAGCTGCCGGCCTTCTTCGACG
>JAIXTZ010000345.1 GCA_027483745.1 Lysobacteraceae bacterium | reverse complement strand
TGGTAGTAGTGCTGCAGGCGGTTCGGGTTCTCGCCGTAGCGGCCGTCGCCGGGGCGGCGCGAGGGCTGCACGTAGGCGGCGTTCCAGGCCTCGGGGCCGAGCGCGCGCAGGAAGGTGGCCGGGTGGAAGGTGCCGGCGCCGACCTCGAGGTCGAGCGGCTGGATCAGCACGCAGCCCTGCTCGGCCCAGTAGGCGTTCAGGCGCGTGATGAGTTCCTGGAAGGTGGGAGCGGACATCGGTCTCGACGCAGGAAAATTGACGCGCCAGTATAGCCGCGACCCTCTTCCGGCCTGCTTCCACGGCCTGCACGCACCCTTGAAGCCGCACGCCCCGTTCTTGATCCTCGAAACCGGCCGCCCCGTGCCGAGCATGCGGCGCCACGGCGGGTTCCCGCATGTGATCCGCACCGCGGCCGGCCTCAATCGCCGGGAGGCGCGCGTGGTGCCCGTGCTGGACGGCCACGCCCCGCCGGACCCGCGCGGTTATGCCGGCGTGATCGTCACCGGCTCCGGCGCGATGGTCACCGACCGCGAGCCTTGGTCGGAGGCCACCGCTGAATGGCTACGTCGCGCCGCCGACGCCGGCTTGCCGATGCTCGGCATCTGTTATGGCCACCAGCTGATCGCGCAGGCCTTCGGCGGCGAAGTGGCCTGGAACCCGCGGGGCCGCGAGATGGGCACGGTGCCCGTACGCCTGCACGCCGAGGCCGCGCACGACCCCCTGTTCAGGCACCTGCCGAGCGAGTTCCCCGCGCAGACCACGCACCTGCAGACGGTGCTCGCGCCGCCGCCCGGCGCGGTGGTGCTGGCACGCTCGGCGCTCGATGGCTGCCAAGCCTTCCGCCTCGGCGAACGGGTCTGGGGCCTGCAGTTCCACCCGGAATTCGGCGTGGTGCACATGCGCGGCTACATCGATGCGCGCCGCGACGCACTGAAGCGCGAGGGGCATTGCCACGTGCGGATGCTAGAGTCCGTGCGCCCCGCCCCGGCCGCGCGCGACGTGTTGCGGCGCTTCGTGCGCCACGCCCTCGCGCAGCGCCACGGCTGAGCGCTCCATCCTCCTCTCCTCTCCCGGAATCCATCCCATGACGCCCCGCTGGGCCGGCCTGACCGCCCCCTTCCGCTGGCTGATCGACGCCGTCGACGTCGGCCGCCACCAGCCCGCCGTGATCATCTCGGCCATCCTGTTCACCGTGGCGCTTGGCTTCCTGCCGTCGCTCCCGCTGCAGCTGATGACGATGGCCGGCTCTCCGCCGGGCATGGCCGTGCAGCTGGTGTTCCAGGCGATCGGACTCGTCATCTCGCTGGCGATCTCACCGGTCCTGGCCGCGGGCATCTACCGCTTGCTGGACGGCGCCGAGCAGGGGCGCCCCGTGGCTGTCGCGCAGATCGGCGACGGCTTTCGCGATGGCAGCTGGGGGGCGATCGTGCTCGTCACCGTGCTCGGCTACGTGCTGATGTTCGGCCTGCTGCTCGCGATGATGATGGTCGTGGCCGCGGTCACCGGCGTCGAGGCGTTGCAGGCCCTGCAGCAATGGCTCGAGCAGTTCATGGCGCTTCAGGCCAAGGCGCAGGAAAGCGGCGTGCCGCTGCAGCCCAAGGACGTGCCTACGCCGCCGGATGGCCTGGGTGGCGCCGTGCTCGTGGTGCTGGCCTTCCTGCCGCTGTGGCTGGTGGTGGCGCTGGGGCTCGGCTGGTCGCTGGTGTCGGTGGCGCTCCGCGGTACGTCGCCGGTCGCGGCGGTGGTCGGCGGATTGCGCGCCGCCGCGCTGAACGCCCTGCCGCTGATTGTCTTCGCCGCGGCCCTGCTGCTGCCCGGCCTGCTGGCGGCCGGGCTTTTCGGATTGGTGATGGCAGCGGTCGTCGCCCTCGCCTCGCTGTTGGGGCCGCTGGTCGGCGGCGTCATCGCGATGGCCATGGTGATGGTGCTGGCGGTGGTGATGGCGGCGATCGGTTACGGCTTCACGCTCAACGGCTGGCGCGCGGCCTGCGATGATGGGTCAAGTGCCGCCGGGGGCGGACGCCCCAAGATCGCCGGTTTCGAGGCCTGATCCACGGCCCCGGCCGTTCGCCGGGGCTCAAAGGCCGAGCAGCACCACGGCCTGCATCGCCGTCCAGGCCACCCAGGCCAAGAGCAGCGCCACCGCGGCGGCCTGCAGGCCCAGCCACGCCGTGGCCCAAACCGGCAGATCGCTGCCGCCGTCGACGCGCGTGCCGGCGATGAGGTCGTGGCCAGCGCGGCCGTCGTCGCGGAACATCACGAGCGCATGGCCGAGGTGCAGCACCAGCCAGCTCGGCCCGGCCGCCGCGAAGCGCAGCAGCGCGCGCGAGACGCCCGCCGGCGTGCCGTCGTTCGCCAGCACGCGCAGGCCCAGGGCGCGCTTGCCCGGCGTGGCGCGCCACGGCGAGGCCTCGAAACCGACGAAATACGCGGCGACCACCAGCCACGCCCACAGGCCCGCGCTGAACAGCGACGCCAGCAGCGCCTCCGTGCCCTGCGTCATTGCCGCCATGAAGGCGGCATCGGCCTGCAAAGCGCCGGCGAGGTCGAGCAGGGCGATGTGCCCGGCCACGAACGCGCGGTCGAGGGCGAGCAGCATGGCGCCCTCCATGCCCTGCCACGCTGCCCGGGAAACCTGCAGCGGCGGCCACGCGGCAGCGACGACGAACGGCGACAGCAGGGCGAGATCCAGGGTGTAGGCGGCGTAGCGCGCCTTGAAGGCGGCGGCGCTCATGCGGCCTCGACGGGCTTCGCACGCAGCAGCAGGCGCCCCACCAGCAAGCCCGCTTCGTAGAGCAGCCACATCGGAATCATCAGCAGCACCATCGACAGACCGTCCGGCGGCGTCAGCAGCGCGGCGAGGATCGCGATGACGACGATGACGTAGCCGCGCCATTCGGAGAGCTGCGCCGGCGTGACCCAGCCGAGCATCAGGGCGATGAGCACGCCGATCGGCATCTCGAAAGCGAGGCCGGCAGCGAGGCCCATCACCAGCACGAAGCTCAAGTACGCGTTGATGTCGGGCATCATCGTCACGCCTTCCGGTACGGTGGCCGTGAGGAAGGCAAACATCGCCGGCAGCAGCACGTAGTAGGCGAAGGCGATGCCGACGTAGAACAGCAGCACCGCCGCGACCAGCAGCGGCAGCGCGAGGCGTTTCTCGTTTCGATAGAGGCCCGGCGCGACGAAGGCCCAGGCCTGGTAGAGCATGAAGGGCACGGCCACGAGCAGCGCGACGAACAGCGTGAGCTTCATCGGCGCGAAGAACGGCGAAGCGACATCCACCGCGATCAGCTGGCCGCTGTCGGGCAGGTGGGCGAGCAGCGGTGCGGCGAGGCGCGCGTAGAGGTCGTTGGCGAAGGGCAGCAGGCCGAGGAAGGCGACGCCCAGCGCCAGCAGCGCGCGCATCGTGCGCATCCGGAGTTCGAGCAGATGGCCCATCAGGCCCAGCCCGGTGTCGGCGTCGTCGCTCATGGGACGGGCGGCTTGGGATCGGCGGCGGGGTCATTCGCGCCGGCCGGAGGCGTGAGGTCGAGGCGCGTGGCATCGCCCACGCCCGACCGCAGCTCGCGCGCCTCGTCGTCGAGCTGCTTCACCGCGTCACGGATCGCCTCGCGCTCGGCCTGCAGCGCGGCCTTCATTTCTTCGGCCGCGAGCTCACGCTCCATCTCGGACTTCACCGCGAACCACTGCGCGCGCGCCTTGCGCACCCAGAGGCCGGCGAAGCGCGCCGCCTTCGGCAGGCGTTCGGGGCCGAGCACCACCAGGGCGATCACCCCGATGATGCCGATCTCCAGCCAGCCGAGCTCGAACATGGCGGTGGGTCAGCCGCGCCGGCGCTCAGGCGCCGGGACGGTCGTTTTCCTTGCGCTCGGTGGCGGCGTCGACGCCCGGCTGCGGTGCCGGGGGATCGAGCTTCGCGGGCTCGTCCTGCGCGTCGCGCATGCCCTTCTTGAAGCTCTGGATGGCCTTGCCGAGGTCACCGCCGGCGCTGATGAGCCGCTTCGTGCCGAAAACCACCAGCACGATCAGGAGGATGATGACGAGTTCGCGGAATCCCAGCATGGACGTGCTCCGAAGTCAGGGGCCAAGGATAGCCCGTCCGCTTGACGGCCCGAAGGCCGCCGGCGGG
>JAIXTZ010000159.1 GCA_027483745.1 Lysobacteraceae bacterium | reverse complement strand
GCGATGAGCTCGGCGTCGCTGGTGTCGGCGGGCAGGTCGAAGTCATGGGCCTCGATGCCCACCTTCAGGCAGGCGCGGCGCTTGTTGCGCACGTAAACCGCCGAGGCCGGGTCGTCGCCGACGAGGACCACCGCAAGGCCCGGCCGCGACTGGCCAGCCGCGAGCCGGGCCTGCACGCGGGCGGCGAGATCATCGAGCAAGCGGTCGGCGATGCCTTTGCCGTCGAGCAGGCGCGCACTCATCGGGGATTCGGGTCCGTGCTGGAAAGCCGCGGATTATCGCATGCCACCTTCAGGCCGTTAGCGCGAAGCGCAAAAGGTCTCGATCGCGGCGTAGCCCTCGAACACCGCATGAACGCCGCAGCCCGGGCAGCCGGGATCCGCCTCGAGCGCCAATTCGCGGAAACGCATGCCAAGCGCATCGACCATGAGCAGGCGTCCCACCAGCGGATCACCGATGCCCAACAGCAGCTTCAGCGCCTCGGTGGCCTGCAGCATCCCGATCAGCCCCGGCAGCACGCCCAGCACGCCGCCCTCAGCGCAGTTCGGTGCGGCGTCGGCGCCCGGCGGCTCCGGAAAGAGGCAACGGTAGCAGGGCGCCCTGCCCCGCTGGCGACCGGCGTCGAACACCGACACCTGACCGGTGAAGCGCTCCACCGCGCCGTAAACGAGCGGAACACCCAGCTCGCGGCAAGCCGCATCGACGAGGTAACGCGTGGCGAAATTGTCGCTACCGTCGACGACGACGTCCGCATCCCGCAGCAGCGACTCGACGTTTTCCGGGGCAAGGCGCCCATCGACCGTTTCGATACGGATGCGCGGGTTCAAGGCCAGAAGACGCTCGCGCGCGGAATCCACCTTCGGCGCACCCACGGCGGCCTCCGTGTGCAGGATCTGGCGCTGCAGGTTGCTGCGATCGACGCGATCGTCGTCGACGAGCACCAGGGTGCCGACGCCCGCCGCGGCGAGATAGAACGCCACCGGGGAACCCAATCCACCCGCACCGACCACCACCACGCGGGATGCCATGAGCCGCTGCTGGCCCGCGGCGCCCACCGAAGCCAGACGGAGATGGCGGTCGTAGCGCGCGAGCGCATCCGCGTCCAACGCCAAGGCCGCCCCGGTCGCCTCGCCTGCCGACATCGGCAGGCCGGCGGCCCGCCACGCGTCGAGGCCGCCGCGGACGCTGATGACGTCGTCGAAACCGCGCTCGCGGAGCCATGCCGCTGCGCGCAGGGATCGTTGGCCGCGCGCGCAGATCAACACCAGAGGCCTGCCGCGCCCGGGCAGTTCGATCGTGCCCTGCTCCAAGCCGGAAAGCGGCAGGGGCCGGGCGTCCAGCGGACGCCCCGAGACTTGCTCATCGAGCTCACGCACGTCGAAGAAGTGCGCACCGTCAGCGATCCGGGCTTTCACCTCGGTCACGTCGCATTCCGATGCCGGCTCGAGGCCGCGCCCCTGCATCGCGTCGATCAATGCTTCGCCCGTCGCGGGCCACATTGCGGCGAGGCGCTCCGGGTCATGGGGCAGCAGCAACAGGAGCGCTCGCGGGGCGCGCATGCCGAACGGCGCGAACGGCGCGCCGCCGATGAGTGCCGACAGGCGGAGGCCACCGCGGCCATCGTCCTCGGAGCACGCGATCACGAGATCAAAGGCCTGCGCCGCATCCTCCAGAGAAGACGCGGCACGCGACGGGTCCCCGGGCAGGATCGGCCACGCCACGGGGTCCAGACCGGCGTCCTGCAGCAATGCGATCAGGAGCGCGCGGCCCGCATCGTGGCTCTCGCCGGGTGCGAGGGCCTGGCCGGGCGGACGAAGCGTGTCGCCGCTGCTGAACACCGCCACGGTGGGTCGGCGTGCGCAGGGCAGCTCCGCCAAACCGACCGCCGCCATTGCGCCCAAGTCGGCAGGCCGCAAGCGATGTCCCGCAGGCAATTCAGCGCCGCCCGCCGTTCGCTGAGCCTCGGCGAGCACCCGGCCGCGGGCGCGGGCCAGGGACACTCGCTCCACATCCGTGCGGTGGGCCGCTCCCAATCGCCGCGACGAGGCGGCGAGCGACGTCAGGTGCGGATCGAAGGGCATCGCTGCCAGCGCCACGGGCGCAATCAGCGCTTCTTCGAGAAGCGCATCAAACGGCGCCGCTTCGCCACTTGGCGCTCGGTCAGGACGTTCTTCTTGCCCTCGTAAGGGTTGTCGCCTTCGCGGAACTCGAACCTGACGGGCGTCCCCACCAGCTGGAAGCGCTTGCGGAAGAAGTTCTCCAAGTAGCGCCGGTAACTTTCAGGCAATCCCTTCAGGCGAGAACCATGCACGATGAAGGTTGGCGGCGTGCTGCCACCCGAGTGCCCATAGCGCATCTTCGGCGCATGCCCGCGCACCGACGGCGGCGGATTGCTCTCGTAGGCGACTTCGAGCGCACGGTTGATCTCGCTGGTGCCGAACGTCTTCGTCACCGAGGCGTGGGCGCGGTTCACGGCCTTGAACAGCTCGCGCAGTCCGCTGCCGTGCAGAGCCGAGATGGTGATCCGCTCGGCCCACGGCGCGAACATGAGCTTCCGCTCGAGCAGCACGCGGTTCTGCTCGCGTTCGTACGTGCTGAGCCCGTCCCATTTGTTCACCGCGACAACGAGGCCGCGGCCGGCTTCGAGCACGTGACCGAGCACCGTGGCGTCCTGGTCCGTGATGCCTTCCGTGCCGTCCACCAGCACCACGGCGACCTGGCAGTGCTCGATCGACGCCAGCGTCTTGAAGGCGCTGAACTTCTCGACGGCCTCCTCGACCTTGCCGCGGCGCCGCAGGCCGGCGGTGTCGATCAGGCGGTAGAGCTTGCCGTCGCGCTCGAGGTCGACGGCGATGGAATCCCGCGTGGTGCCCGGCACGTCGGAGGCGATCATGCGCTCCTCGCCAAGCATGCGGTTCACCAGCGTGCTCTTGCCCACGTTGGGGCGACCGACGAACGCCACGCGGATGCGATGCGGATCATCTTCCAGGACTGACAGATCGCGATCGGCCGGGAGCCGCGACTGCACCAGCTCCACGAGATCGGGGACGCCGCGCTGGTGCGAGGCCGCGAGCGGCAGCGCGTCGGCGATGCCGAACTTGGCGAACTCCGCCATGCAGTCGGACTCGTCGAGACCGTCGGTCTTGTTGACGGCCAGGACCAGTGGTTTGCCGGTCTTGCGCAGCCAGCCGATGATCTCGCGATCGAGCGCGGCCAGCCCCTCGCGGGCATCCACGACGAACACGACGAGGTCCGCTTCCTCGACGCCGGCCCGCGCCTGCTTGGCGGTGGCGCCGGCGAGACCGATTTCCTCGCCCGAGAGTCCACCCGTATCCACGATGGCGAACGGCCGCGACGCATCGAGGCGGCACACGCCGTAGTGGCGGTCACGCGTGACGCCGGGCTGGTCGTGGACGAGCGCGTCACGGGTGCGCGTCAGGGCGTTGAAGAGCGTGCTCTTGCCGACGTTCGGCCGACCGACCAGCGCGACAAGAGGCAGCATGGGCTTACTCGATGATGCGATAGGCCGCGAGGCGGCCTTCGTCGGTCACGGCCACGACCGTTCCCGTCGGGGTGACCAGCGGCGTTGCCAGGATGCGCGCATTGCCGACCCGCTCCCGGGCGACGAACGTGCCGGTGCGCGGATCGAACCAGTGCAAGTAGCCCTCGAGGTCGCCGACCACGGCATGGTTGCCCGCCAGAGCCGGACCCGTGGGCTGGCGACGGACCAGGCCCTCCTGACGCCACAGGGCGCTACCGCCCGCGCGATCCAGCGACCATAGCGCGCCGGCCTTGTCCGCAACGAGCACGCCATCCGCCGTGAGTTCGACGCTGTTCGCCCCGCCGTTGTCGCGCGTCCACCCGATCTGTCCCGTGGCGATCGAAATCGCCGCGGTGACGCCACGAACGCTGCTGGCATAAACGGCATCGGAGCCCACCGCCAGATCGCCGTCGATGTCCACCAGGCGATCCAATTCGCTGCGGCCCTCCGGCTCGGCGACGGGCGCCTCCCACACCGGCAGGCCGTCGTCCGGACGCAGCGCCACCAGGGTGCCGTCGTCGTTACCGACCAGGATCAGGCCTGCCGCCACCATCGGCGTGCTGGCGCCGCGCGAGCTCAGCGTGGGGATGGCGCGGTCGAAGGCCCAACGCTGCTTGCCGTCGGCCGCATTCAGGCCCACCACACGACCGTCCTGCGAACGCACGACGACGAGACCATTGGCGACCAGCGGAGCGGCGAGCACCTCGGCCGAGGCTTTCGCCTCCCAGCGCGGCTCACCGGTATCCGACGCCACCGCGAACACCGCGCCGCTTCGGCCAGCGACAACCACGAGGCCTTCGCCCACGCCGACGGAGGACTGCAGGCCGCCTTCGCGGACGCCGCTCTCCCACAGCCGCCAGCCGCGGCTGTTCGAGAGCTCCTCGAGGTCACGCTCCCAGCGCTCGTCGCCGCTCTCGGCGTCGATCGCGCGCAGCGCACCGCCGTCGGCGACGACGTACACGGTCGTGCCGTCGAAACCGGGACGCTGGCGGAAGCCGAGGTTGCCCTCGCCGTCACCGAGCGACTCCGACCAGAGCTTCTCGACCTTGAGGGCGTTCTCGATCTCGACGAGCTCGGTCGGGTCGGTGGCCTTGGCCTTGTCGCTGCGGAACCAGTCACGGACCGTGGTGCAGCCCGGGAGGACAAGGGCGGCAGCGATGGCGAGGCCGAGGCCGAGGAGCTTGCGCATGGATCAGGCTTCCGGAGTCGTGGAGCCGCCGGCATCGGCGAGCTTGAGTTCGAGGAGGACGCGCGTCGGCGAAGCGACGTCGGTGCCCGTCAGGGCATTCTGGTAGGCGTCGCGCGCATCGTCGCGCTTGCCCTGCGCGGCCAGGGCGTCGCCGCGAAGTTCGTCGCGCAGAGCGCCATAGCCTTCGAGCTCGACGCCGGAGAGGCGGGAGAGGGCGGCGTCGTGGCGACCGAGCACGAGCTCGACGCGGGCCGCGCGGAGGAGGAGGAGCTGACGCAGCGTCTCGTCCCGCGTCGTCGGGAGCGCCGCCTCGAAGACCTTCAGGGCATCCTCGGCCTTGTTCTCGTTCACGAGGACGGCGCCACGACGGAGCGCGGCCAGCGCGGGGTATGGCGTTTCCGCATAGTTTGCGGTCAGCGACGCCGCCAAGCCGGCGGCCTGCTCCGCCTCGCCGGCCTCTTGGGCCGTCAAGAAGCTTTCGAACTGCTTCGCCGCTTCCAGCTTCTGCGCGTCCTGTCGACCCTGCCAGCTCTGGAAACCCACGATGGCGGCGAGGCCGATGGCGATGCCACCGAGCACGGAACCGCCGTTGTCGCGAAGCCACTTGCGGACGCGTTCGCCCTGTTCGTATTCGTCGATCTGGTCGTTGGACATGGGCCGTGACCGCGGCAACCGCGGCTTGTCAGGGGATGGGGCGAGACCCCCCGCGGCTTCAGCGCGCGACGGCCTCGATCGATCCGTCGGAGGATAGCGCAAAGCGGGCGACGTTCGCCGCGCGCACGGCGTCGAGATTCACGCGCGAGCCATTCAGGACGACCTCGGTCGCCTCGACGTTGCCGATGGTCACGCGACCGACGTCGGACGCCGCAAAGCGGCGCGTGTCCCCCTCGCGAGCGAGGGTGCGCTCAACGACGTCGCCATCGCGACCGAACACCTCGATCCAGCTGTCGCCGACGAAACGGAGCTCCAGCTGCGGGGTCGCGGGCAACACGCCGGCGAGGCTCGCCGCGACCGGGGTCGGCAAAGGCGAGGCGGAGAGCGTTTCGACGGGCGCCTCGACAGGTTCGGGAGTCGCGGCAGCAACGCTGGGCGATACCTCAGCCGCATCACCCTGGCCGTCCGGGATCTCGGCCTCGGACCCCGCCGGGACCGGCGGCTCCGCGACAGCCACTGCGTCGCGGTCGACAACGGCGGGCGCGACCACCGCGCTGGGCACGGGATCCAGCGACCGGTACTCGGCCGGCCCCGTCGCGGTCCGCGACAAGGCCAGGTAGACCAAGGGAAGCACGAGCAGGCTGCCGCCGACGTAAGCGGCATTCCGCATCGACACATCCGCGATACGACCGATGCGGGATACCGACACCTGCGGGCGGAGGACAGGGGCCTCGACGCGCTGGACCACGTGGTCGAGATCAATGTCGACACCCAATCGACTGGCGTAGCGCCCGACCAAGTGGCGGGCGAACACCGGCGCACCGAGACGCGCCCAATCGCCACGCTCGATGGTCTCGAGCACGGCACGGGGATTCTTGAGCTCGCGCGCCAGCGCATCGATCTCGAGGCCTTGCTCCAAGCGCGCGGCCTTCAGGCGCGCGGCAATTCCGTGGCTATGGTCCGGAGTACTCACTGTCTCGAACTACCCGTGTCGGAAGGGGACGAGCTGGCTTCGACCTCGGCAGCGAGGGTCGCCAACTGGTTGCGGTAACGCGCTGCCGCACGCGAATCACCCGCGGCGGTTTCGATCTCGATGGCCAGGGCGAGCTCGGGAGCCGTCAGCGGCGCGATCGCTTCGCGACGCTGCAGGAATGCCCGGGCCTTCAACACGTCGCCACGGCGATGTTCGAGCCGCGCCATGCCTGAGAGGGCCTGGGCATGCTGGGGCGCCAACGTGAGGGCGGCGCGGAAATTGAACTCGGCCTGATCGTCACGCCCGGCATCGGCAGCGCAGCTTCCGGCGTTCGCGAGCGCCTGCGTTGGTTGCCGATAGGACTCGTCCGCGATCGCATCACTGAAGGCCGCGAGGGCCTCATCCGTCCGGCCGGCACGGCAAAGCCACGCGCCGTACGCGTTGAGCACCGGGCCACTGCGCGGCGACAGGCGAACCGCCTGCTTGAAGTCCTCGCCCGCTTCGATACCACGCCCGAGCGCCTCGAGGGCCGTACCGCGCACCACCCAGGCGGACGCGCTGCGCGCGTCCGCGTCGACGGCGATCTCGGCCTCGGCCAGCGCGGCCTGGGCGTCCCCTCGCTCAAGGAGGGCCTGCGCCGCATTCACAGAACGCTGGGCGATCGGCGAGGTGTGCGTCAACTCGGAGCGATTGCCACGAGGGGCAGGATCGCTCGCGCAACCCACAGCAAAGAGGGCGAGGAAGAAAAGCGTGGCGAAGCGATCAAGCCGCCGCATCCGCGCTGCCCTCGAGCTTGCGGCGGAATTCGGCCTGACGGCGCGTCTTGTCCATCACCTGCCCCTTCAACTGGCCGCAGGCGGCATCGATGTCGTCGCCGCGGGTGCGGCGCACCATCGTCAGAATGCCGGCATCGAGCAGCTTCTTCTGGAAGGCGCGGATCTCCGTTTCGCCGCTGCGCTCGAAGCGCGTGCCGGGAAACGGATTGAACGGAATCAGATTCACCTTCGCGGCATGGCCGTCCTGCGCCTGCCGGCAGAACTGGCGCATCAACGCAGCAAGTTCGCGAGCATGCTCGGGCTGGTCGTTCACGCCCTTCATGAGCGTGTACTCGAAGGTGATCGAGTCGATCTTGGTGGATCGCACGTAGCGCAGGCAGGCGGCCATTAGCTCGGCGATCGGATATTTCTTGTTGAGCGGGACCAACTGCGTGCGCAGTTCGTCGTTGGCCGCATGTAGCGAGACGGCCAAGGCCACGTCGCAGCGCGCCGCGAGCTGGTCGATCATCGGCACCATGCCGGCGGTGCTCAAGGTGACGCGCTTGCTGGCGAGGCCGAAACCGAGGTCATCGCGCATCAGGTTCATCGCGGTGACGACGTTCTCGAAATTGAGCAGGGGCTCGCCCATGCCCATCATCACGACGTTGGTGAGCTTGCGGTCCTTGTGCGGGACATTGCCCAAGTGGCGCGCCGCGACAAAGACCTGGCCGATGATCTCGGCGGCGGTCAGGTTGCGATTGAAGCCCTGCGTGGCGGTGGAGCAGAACTGGCAGTTCAGCCCGCAGCCGACCTGGCTCGACACGCAGAGCGTCCCGCGGTTCTTGTCCGGGATCAGGACGGTCTCGACGGCGTTGCCCGCATCCATGCCGAGCAGCCACTTGTGCGTGCCGTCGGTGGAGGGCTTGTCGAACATCACCTTCGGCGGACGCGCCTCGCAGCGCTCTTCCAGCTTCGTGCGCAACGCCTTGCCGACGTCCGTCATGCCACCGAAGTCGGTGACATGGCGGTGGTAGATCCACTTCATGACTTGGTGGGCGCGGAAGCGCTTCTCGCCGAGCTCGCGCTCGAAGAAGTCCTCCGCGGCCACGCGGTCGAGGTCGAGCAGGTTGACACGCGCCGACGCCGCCGGAGGACCCGGCGGCTGCACTACGGCAGGAGCGTCAACCGTACCCATCCGTGCTTCAGCGCGCGCAGAGCTCGGTGGCGCTGAAGAAGTACGCGGTCTCGATCGCGGCGTTCTCGAGGCTGTCCGAACCGTGGACGGCGTTCGCGTCGATCGACTGCGCGAAGTCGGCGCGGATCGTGCCCGGCGCGGCGTCCTTCGGATTGGTGGCGCCCATCAGCTCGCGATTCTTGAGCACGGCGTTCTCGCCCTCAAGCACTTGGATCATCACCGGACCCGAGATCATGAACTCGACCAGCGCGTTGAAGAACGGGCGCTCCTTGTGAACCGCGTAGAAGCCTTCGGCCTCCTTGCGCGACAAGTGCTTCATCTTCGCGGCGACGACCTTCAGGCCGGCGTTCTCGAAACGCGCATAGATCTGGCCGATGACGTTCTTCGCGACGGCGTCGGGCTTGATGATCGAAATGGTGCGCTCTACGGCCATGCTTGCAAACCTTTGTCAATAGGAAAATCGCTAAGGCGCAAAGTATAGGCACGGAAAGTCAAAAAAGACAGCGGGTTACAACGCATTCCGCAGGCCAAGCCGAGGCTTTATCGACACCACGGAGGACAGGTGGGCGCGCCGCCAGCACAACCTTCGGTCGCTTGATTCAATCACTCACTTGACAGCCCCCCATGACGGGAGGGAGCATCGAACAAGCGTTTGAAACGAGGCCCGCATGACCACGACCCACTTCAACACCAAGGAACGCATCCTCGGCGCCGCGGAAGAGCTGTTCGCCATTCATGGCTTCTCCGGGACCTCGCTCCGCCAAGTCACGAGCCGCGCGGACGTGAACATCGCCGCCGTCAACTACCACTTCGGCTCGAAGGAGAACCTCGTCAACGAGGTCTTCCGCCGCCGGATGGACGACATGAGCGAAAAGCGCCTGAAGCACCTCGTCGAGGCCCGGCAGGCGCATCCGGGCAACCTCGAGGCGGTCCTCAAGGCCTTCATCGAGCCGCCGCTGGCCCTGACGCTGGACCGCCAGCACGGCGGCGCGGCTTTCGTCCGCGTCCTGGCCCGAGCCTTCGCCGAGAAGAACGACGGCCTGCGCAAGTTCCTCTCGGACAACTACGGCCATGTCCTGCGCGAGTTCGCCAAGGCCATCGCCGAGTGCGTGCCCGGCCTCCCCAAGGAAGACCTGTACTGGCGGCTCGACTTCGTCGCCGGCGCCCTGACCTACGCCATGGCCGACTTCGGCCTGATCAAGCGGCCGGCGGGCACCAGCGAGAAACAGCACTGCGAAAAGGCCGCCCAACAATTGGTGCGGTTCGCCGCTGCCGGCCTGCGGGCCGGCTGAGCCCGGCCGGGCCACCCGGCCCCGGGTTGACCATACGCTGGCGTATCTTTAACGTACGCCGCCGTACGCTTCCGCCTTCCACCCGTTTTCCCGTTCGCCTCCCTACCGGAGTTCCCATGTCCCAGCTTCGTATCCGCAAAGTGGCGGTGCTCGGCGCCGGCGTGATGGGCGCGCAGATCGCCGCCCACCTCGTCAATGCCGACGTCGACACCCTGCTCTTCGACCTTCCGGCCAAGGAAGGTGACAAGAACGGCATCGTCCAGAAGGCCATCGCCAACCTCGGCAAGCTCTCTCCGGCCCCGCTGGCCGCCAAGGGCAAGGCCGCCGCGATCATCCCGGCGAACTACGAGCAGCACCTCGCGCTCCTCGGCGACTGCGACCTCATCATCGAAGCGATCGCCGAGAAGATGGAGTGGAAGAAGGACCTTTACGAGAAGATCGCCCCGCACGTGGCGCCGCATGCCATCGTCGCCTCGAACACGTCCGGCCTGTCGATCAACGGCCTCGCCGACGCGATGCCGGCTTCGGTCCGCCCGCGCTTCTGCGGCGTGCACTTCTTCAACCCGCCGCGCTACATGCACCTCGCCGAACTGATCCCGTGCAAGGGCACCGAAGCCGGCGTACTGGAAGGCCTCGAGACCTTCCTGACCACCACGCTCGGCAAGGGCGTCGTCTACGCCAAGGACACGCCGAACTTCATCGGCAACCGCATCGGCGTGTTCTCGATCCTCGCCGGCATGCACCACACCGAGCGCCTCGGCCTCGGCTTCGATGAAGTCGACGCCGTCACCGGCCCGCTGATCGGCCG
>JAIXTZ010000264.1 GCA_027483745.1 Lysobacteraceae bacterium | reverse complement strand
TCGGCCGGCTTCGAGGGCTCCTTCGCGCCGGAGAGCGCGCGCATCTGCAGGCGGTCGCGGCTGTAGCGCAGGGCGTTCTGGAAGGCGCGGTCGATGAGACCGAGGCCCTGGATGCCGACGGCGAGGCGCGCGGTGTTCATCATGGTGAACATCGCCGCGAGGCCCTTGTTCGGCTGGCCGATCAGATAGCCCTCGGCGCCGTCGAAGTTCATCACGCAGGTGACCGAGCCGTGGATGCCCATCTTGTGTTCGATGGAGCCGCAGCGCACCGCATTGCGCTCGCCCATGGTGCCATCGCGCGCGACCTTCACCTTCGGCACGATGAAGAGCGAGATGCCCTTGGTGCCGGCCGGCGCGTCCGGCAGGCGCGCCAGCACGAGGTGCACGATGTTGTCGGTGAAGTCGTGCTCGCCGCCGGTGATGAAGATCTTGGTGCCGGTGATGGCGTACTTGCCGTCGGCGATCGGCTCGGCGCGGGTCTTCAGCAGGCCGAGGTCGGAACCGCAGTGCGGCTCGGTGAGGCACATGGTGCCGGTCCAGCGGCCCTCGACGATCGCCTTGAGGAAGACCTCCTGCTGCCACGGCTCGCCGTGGTGCTTGAGGGCTTCGGTCGCGCCGTGCGAGAGCAGCGGGTAGTTGCCCCAGCTCAAGTTCGCGGCGTCGATCATCTCCTTCATGACCACGCCGAAGCTTTCCGGCAGGTCCATGCCGCCGAGCTCGGCGCGCGCCGTGATGCCGGCCCAGCCGCCCTCGACGAACTGCGCATAGGCCTCCTTGAAGCCGGTCGGCGTCTTCACCGCACCGGAGGCTTTGTCGTGCGTGCAGCCTTCGCGATCACCGATGCTGTTGAGCGGCGCGAGGACGTTCTCGTTGAACTTCGCGGCTTCCTCGAGCGCGGCGTCCATGACGTCGCGCTGCGCGGCCTCGATGCCGAGCTTGGCGTAGAGCGCCTCGGCCTGGATCACGTCGAACAGCGCGAAGCTCATGTCGCGCACGGGGGCTTTGTAGGTGTTCATTCGAAAGGGGTCGGTCGGCGGAAAGGAGAGTAGGGATGAAGCGTTCGGCGAACGTGCAGCGCGATGCGGCTCGGCGTGGCGCGCTCAGCGCAACACGCCGTCGAGGCCGGGAGCCCGGCTGAGCGCGCTGCTGTAGTCGATGGGATAGGCGCGGCCCGTGGGCTCGACGGTGATGGTGCCGTGCAGGCGATAGCGGAGCGCGGTGCCGTTGGCAAGGGCCGATCGCGCCCGCTCGATCCCTGCGGCGTCGAGCGTGGTTTCCATGGCGATGATTTCCGCTGCCTGCGGCAGCACCGTGGTCGCGATCGTGCCTTCGAGTTTCGAGACCGCGGCGCCAGCGAACTCAAGGGTCAGCGAATAGGCCTGCACTTCGCTGGGCACCGTGCTGAAGCTCTGGACGCGAAGCAGCACATCGGCGCGGTCCTCCTGCAGGCGGATCTCCTGCACGCGGACCTCCGGAGGAAACACGCGTTTCACCGGGCCGCTGGCGCAGGCGGCCAGCACCGAGGCGATCAGGGCCAGCAGGAGGACTCGAAACACAGGCGACTCCGGGCGAAACGATTCCGTCGGAGCATACCAGTGCGTATGGCCGACGATGTCGGCCCGGCATCAACCCTTGCCGCCGCGGCTGCGCGTGAAGTTCACGTCGTTGAGCACGGCGTTGGTGCTGGCGAGCATCGGCAGGTAATCGCCGCCACGGCCGAAGTTGCGGACGTTGGGGAAGATCTCGTTCACATCCGAGAGCTCGAGCCCGAACCATCGGGCCATCGTGCTGCCGACCTGTTCGACCGGGGTGGTTGGGATCATCCGTCCGCGGCCGACGTCCTGCGACGACCCCAGGGCATAGTCGGGCATGGTGCCGTAGATGCGCCGACCCACGACGTCGCCGCCAAGGATCCAGCTGTGGCCGCCCCAGCCGTGGTCGGTGCCGTCGCCGTTGTTGTTGAGGGTGCGGCCGAAGTCGCTCATCGTGAACGTCGTGACGTCCTTGGCGATGCCCAGCTCCACCGTGGCGTTGTAGAACGCCGCCAAGCCTTGGCTGACCTGGGCGAGCAGGGCGGGGTGCGCTGTTGGTTGGCCGTCGTGCGTGTCCCAGCCCCCGATCCCGACGAAGAAGATCTGGCGGCGCTGGCCGAGAGCGCCGCGCGCGGCGATGGTGCGGGCGACGGTGCGCAGCGTGTCACCGAAACGGCCGGTCGGAAACACCGTGGCCAAGGCCGGCACGCTGTTGATGGCGTTGAACACCGACTCGCTGAAGTCGATGGCACGGCGGTTCATCCGTCCGTGCTCCCGGACGAAGGCCGAGCCGTCGCGTTGGGCGGCGTCGAGGAGCTGGTTGAAGGCGGTGCGTCGGGCGACGTTGCGGGCATCCGTCGCGGTTCGCAGGCTGCTGTCGATGCGCGCTGGGCCGGAGCTTCCGAGCGTGTACATGCCCGTCTCCGAGCCGGCGAGCCAGGCGTTGGCGCCGGACATCGTCAGCCCGATGGGCAGCCCGATCGTGGAGCCGAAGCCTGCCGACTGGAGGCGGTCGGCAAGGCGGCCGCCCCAGCCGGCTTTCGCTGCCGTCTCGCTGCCCATCGACATTGAGTAGGCCTGCTGGTCGACGTGCGAGAACAGCTCCGGCGGCAGCGGCACGCGGCGGTTCTGATAGTCCGCCTTGGTGGTCGGCGTCACCAGCGGGCCCATGTTGCCGACCAGGCCCGCACGACCGCTTTCGAAGAGGGCGCGGAGTTCCGGCATCGACGGGTGGAGGCCCCAGTCGACGCCGCCGGCGCCGGCGCCGGGCGTGATGGGGAGCAGGTTCGCTTGCGGCACCGCCAACGCCGGCCTGGCCGCGCTGTACGTGGTGTACGCCGCGCTGCTGCGCGGGACCACCATGTTGAAGCTGTCGTTGCCGCCGAACAGGTAGACGCAGACCAGGGCCTTGTACTTGTCGCTGCTGCGCGTCGCGGCATGCACCATCTGCAGCTGGCCCATGGTCGCCATGGCGGCGGCGCTGCCCAGCGCGATGCGGCTGGCGCCCACCAGAAAGCGGCGACGGTTGTTCGCCTTGTCGATGCGGTCCATGGATTACCTCTGCGCGGCGAACTGGGAGGACGAAGCGATCAGGAAGATCAGGTCTTCCACGCGGTCACCGCCGCCGTCGTTCATCGGGGTGGCATACGTCGAGGCGATCAGGATGCTGCGCATGTCGGCGGGCATCCGGCCGCCCATCAGCAGGAGGTTCATGCGGTCGACGAGTTTCTCCGGCGCTGCCGCCAGCCCTTTCTCCGCCGCCAGGTTGAACCTGTAGCGCGTCCAGTAGAAGCGCGGATCGCTGGTGGTTGTTGGAATGGCCGTGTCGGCGCTGTCGGTCTGCCACAGCCGTCCATGGAGGTGGTTCAGCGTGCTGACGGCCACCGCCTCGTTGAGGATCTGCAGCTCCGGGGCGACCAGGCCGCGTTGGCGGAGATCGCCGGTCGGCATGTAGTTCGGACGGTAGAAGTTGAACACCGAGGGCGAACCCATGACCGACTGCGCCATGTCGACGCCGATACCCCGGTTGCGGAGCAGCCCGCGCGTCGTCGCGCCGCCGGCGGTCGCGACCGCCTGTCCCTGCGCGTCGAACGCGCGCAGCACGGCGGAGAAGCGCAGCATCGGCTCCTTCACCTTGCCGTAGCCGTACTGCTGCGCCTGCGAGGCGTCGCGGGCCTCGGGGTCCATCAGCACCGCACGGACGACAGCCCGCATGTCGCCGCGGACGCCGCTGCCGTTGTTGTTGAAGCGCTCGGCCACGCGCCGGATGTAGGCCGGTGACGGGTTGCTCGTGACCAGGCGCTGGATCAGGTGGCGCGCGAGGAAGGGCCCGACGTTGGGGTGGTTGGCCAGGTTGTCGAGCGCCGCCCTCAAGTCGGCGCGCGCCGTGCCGCCCGCGGGCAGGACGGCGCCATTGAGGAGGGTCTTGGCGCCGGTGTCGTGGTAGATCTCGCCTTGGGCGGTCGTCCACGGGGTCATGTTGCTGATCAGGCCCGGGATCTTGACGTCGTCCTCCCAGTCCCACCAGCGCGCGGCGTTGCTGAAGTTCCAGCCGGTGAGCGCGCGGGCGAGGTTCGTGATCCGCGTGTTGTCGTAAGTCGGGATGGTCTGGCCGTTGGCGTCGAGCCGCGGCGTCCCGTCGATGTTGAGTTCGACGAGGCCGATCGAGAACAGCTGCATGACCTCACGGGCGAAGTTCTCGTCGGGTTCCGTATTGGTTCGCGGATCGGCCTTCTCGTTCTGCAGCATGCCGAGATAGCGGCCCATCAGCGGGTGGAGGGTGACCTCCTCGAGCAGGGTGCGGTAGTTGCCGAGCCCGTGGACCGCCAACGTGTCGTAGTAGTCGCTGATCGCCTGCTGGGAGTAGCCGACGTTGTCGCTGACTTCGGAGATCACGAAGAATTGGCTGAGCGCGAAGGCCACGCGCTGGCGCAGCTGATCCTGGCCATTGACGCCGATCTGCCACCACGTGTCGTGCCGGCTCAGCTGGCAGGCATAGCTGAACTTGCAGGCGAGATCGTCGGCATTGGCGCCGAGATGGGGGCTGAGCTCGCTGTGGATGGACTGGTGGATCGCCAAATGGCTGGACGCCGGCCGGTTGAATTGGTCCGTGATCCAAGCATCGGCGCCGAGCGACACGACCCGGTTGATCTCGGTCTCGGTCGGTCCAAAGGTTGCCTGCATCAGCAGGCGCGCGGCATCGGCTTGGGCCATCGTCGGTGCTGCGCCTGCACCGAACCCGGCGGTCGCGGCCCCCCCGAGCGTCCAGTTCTGGTTGCGCCCGGATGTCAGGGCCTGGCAGGTCCAGGTGTGCACGGGGCGATTGACGCGCGAATCGGAATTCGCAACGTCGATGCATCGGCTCGAGGAGGCATTGCGGATCCGGAACCGCTGTCCGGAGGCGGCGAGCTTCTCGAGTCTGAACTGCTGGGTGGTGTCGCCGCCGACGCAGCCCGTTTGCACCAGTGCCAGCCCGTCGGTGGGCGTGGTGCCGCTGACGGCGAGGCAGAGGTTGCTGTGGCTTGCGCGGATGCTGAACACCTGTTGCGAGGCGTTCACGACCTCGAACCGGAAGTTCTGCTCCGCCCTGCCGTTGCACGTGTTCTGCACCAGTTGCACGGTCGTGCCCGTCGAAGCGCCCGGCACCTCGAGGCACAGGCCGCTGTGTTCAACCACCGCGGTGCTGGTGAACGTGCTCTGCGCTTGCGCAGGGGATGCGGCCCAAGCGGCGCCTGCGAGCGCGAGGCCAATTCGGATCAAGGGGAACGCCATCGGGCAGCCTCGGGGCAGGGCAAGGGTGTTGCGCCGCCGCAGGCTACGATCAAGTCAGGATGTGAAACAACGTCAATTCGGTTGTCGGCGGCGAATAGCATGACGCGAGTCACACTATTCCGCTGGTTAACCCGAGGATCCCTGACCCAACGTATCCGGTGGCTCAAGGGGCGATAACGCGCCGAGGCGGAGCGGGTTGACGTGCACGGATCGCCGGGGGGCCGAAACGACGAACCCCGCCACGGGGGGCGGGGTTCTGGAATGGTGGCCAGGGAGGGAATCGAACCCCCGACACGGGGATTTTCAATCCCCTGCTCTACCAACTGAGCTACCTAGCCGTTCCGCCGAAGCGAAGCCAAAACTTTAGCAGCCGCGTATGACGCTGGCAAGGGTGAATCGCGATCTGAATCGACGCCAACACCGGCGGGTGCGGAGCGGCGTGGTGCGCACGCAGCGGGTGTAGTGTTCCATGGCCCCTTTCCCCGGGCTTTCGAACAAGGAGCGGTGCATGACCTCGACGTTCCGCATGGTCGTCCTCGCCGCGGCATCGCTGGCGATGGCGGGTTGTTCCAGCCTGGGTTCGGTGGCCGCGAACGAGCGCGAGGCCGCCTCGCTCGCCCGCTACGAGTCCGCGGCGGGAGAGCCGGTCGGCAGCTTCCGTTTCTTCCGCATCGACGGCTACACCCCACTGGGCGACCAAGCCGTGGCCGTGTGGACCGGCCCGCGACGGGCCTACCTGCTGACGGTCGAGGCACCCTGCCCGGAGCTGCGCTGGTCGCTGTCGATTGGGGTCAGCTCCAGCATGAACCGCGTCCACGCCGATTTCGATCGCGTGCAGACCCGTGATGGCAGCTGCCGCATCCGCTCGATCCGTCCCGTTGACGTGGCGGCGCTTCGCGAGAGCGAGAAGGCGGCACGGCAGGCGCCGGTCGAGGTCGTGGAGCGCGAGGCCTGAGGCGCGTTCGGAGGTTCTTTCAGCGCGCGGGGGGGGTGTAGCCTGCGGGCTTCTCCGCGCCGCCGCCGAACAGGAACTTTTCCATCTCGGTTTCGAGGAACCCGCGGTGCTTCGGGTCCATCGGCGAAAGCCGGTTCTCGTTGATCAGCATGGTCTGGTGCGCCAGCCATTCTTGCCACGCCGGTTGCCCGATGCTCTCGAAGATGCGCTTGCCAAGCGCGCCCGGCCAGGGGGCGAAGGCGAGGGCGGGGGCGTCGACGCCATGCTTGGCGCAATGGACGGTACGGCTCATGGCAGGGACTCCAGAAGGGTGCGGATGGGGCGGGGCAGGCCCAGGTCATCGTAGTCGGCGGGGGCGACCCATCGCTGATCGTCCGGCGTGTGCCCGGCGGGGCCGATGATCGAGCCCGATGACGGGGAGGGGTGGGCGTCACGGACGCGATGCAGGCTGGGCGAGGCGTGCAGGCGGTAGTGGCTGAAGGCGTGCAGGAAGGCGGGCAGCGCCACGCCCTCGTCGGCGCAGAGACGCTCGCGCAGCGCCTGCGCCGCGCCTTCATCGACGGCTTCGGGAACGCTCCATAGCCCTTGCCACACGCCTTTCGCTGTGCGGCGCTGCAGAAGCACGCGTCCGTCGCGATCGCGGATCACCAGCAGGCGAACCGCGCGCGTCGGCGTTGCTTTGGCAGGCTTCCGGGCCGGAATTTGTCCGACCTGACCGCCGGCGTGAGCCCGGCAATCGCCTTGCATCGGGCAGTCGGTGCAGCGCGGTTTCCTGGCCGTGCAGTGCGTGGCGCCGAAATCCATCAGCGCTTGCGTGTAGTCGGCCAGGCGCGCATGCGGAACGCGTGCTTCGGCCTCGATCCAAAGCCGCCGCTCGATCGCCGACTTGCCAGGCCACTCGGTCTCGCCGACGAGGCGGGCGAGGACGCGCTTCACGTTGCCGTCGAGGATCGCATGGCGCTGGCCATGCGCCTGCGAAAGGATGGCTGCGGCGGTGCTGCGGCCGATGCCTGGAAGGGCCGACAGGGCCTCGATGTCCTCCGGGAGCGCGCCCGCATGGCGGGCGACGCAGGCCTGCGCGGCCCGGTGCAGGTTGCGCGCTCGGCTGTAATACCCCAGCCCGGACCACAGCGCGAGCACGTCGTCCTCCGCGGCGCGGGCCAGCGACGGGAGGTCGGGAAAGCGGGCGACGAAGCGTTCGAAATAGGCGATGACGGTCTGCACCTGCGTCTGCTGAAGCATCACTTCGCTGACCCAGACGCGATATGGCGTGCGCGGGTGCTGCCACGGCAGGTCGTGGCGGCCGTGGCGGTCGAACCAGGCGAGCAGCCGGTCGGCGAACGGCGCGCTGGCACTCTTGCTCGTCATCGGGCGGGCTCGGCGATGCCGCCCGCGTCGGATGGGTCGGCGGCGTCCTCGTCCAGCTCGACGGTCACGCCTTCCAGCTGGACACCGTCGACCGTCACGTCCGGCAGCACGGCGCGCACGCGCAGCGGCGGCAGGGCGGCGGCACCGGCGTCGTCCCGCCAGGCCACCACCGCCTCCGGCGTGCCTTCGATCTCGACGTGGTGCGCGTCGCGCTGCAGCGTGAGCAGGGTGTTCGCGGCCATGGCGGATTCGCCGCGCTGCGCGAGAATGAACGCCACTGGCGAGGCGCTGGCGGAGAGCGGGGCTGGCAGCGCGGGCCAAGCGTCGGGCCACGCCGCGATCTCGCCGCTGGCGTCGAGCGTCCACGGCACGAACTGCAGTCGCCCGCGCGCGGTTGCCCTCGGCACTGGGCCCGTGCCCTCAAGCTGGAGGCTCAGGTCTTCGAGTCGCAGCGGGGCCGCCATCGGCCGAGCGTCCAGCTGCAGGGCGAGCGCGACCGGCGCGACGTCATCCGCCGCCGTGTCGATGAGTTGGCCGCGAAGCGCGAGGGCCATCGGCGCATCAAGGGCGAAGCGCGGCAGCGCGAGCTCGAGGTCCTGCAGCGCGCCGCCGCTCCAGTGCAGTCGTCCTCGGGTGACCACCAGGCCCTCGAATCTGGGAAGATCGGTGACGTCACCCGCGGGCTGGGCGTTCCACCACGCCATGGCGGCCTCGAGGTCGACATCGGGTGCGTCGAGGCGGAGGGCGTCCACGCGGATGGAGTCACCGCGGAGGGTCGACCAGGGAACGGCGATCTCGAGGCGTTCGGCGGTCAGGACAGTTCGGTCGGTGGCATCCCGGACGCGCAAGCTCGGCAGCGAGAGCCACGGTTGCGGACGCCAGCGGAGCGCGGGCTCGCCGTCGTAGGACCAGTCGAGCCCGGTCGCCTCATCGGCCTGCGCCAGCGCGAGATCGGCGACGCGACGGGCGTTGAACCACCAGGGCGACGACAGCGCGACGACCATCAGCAGCGCGGCGAGAACGACCAACCCCCGCACGCTGTGGCGGAGGATCGGGCGCATGGGCGGGCGCGCTTCGGCCGGCGCCGGGCTCACGAAGCGCTGCGCTCCGCGCTGCCGAGCTCGGGCAGCAGCGCATCGACGAAGGCGTCGGGATCGAACACGCGCAGGTCCTCCATCGTTTCTCCGAGGCCGACGAAGCGGATCGGCAGGCCGAACTCGCGGGCCAGAGCGAACACCACGCCGCCCTTGGCGCTGCCGTCGAGCTTGGTGACGACGAGGCCAGTCACGTTCGCCGCCGCGAGGAACTGGCGTACCTGGTTCACCGCGTTCTGGCCCGTGGTGCCGTCGATGACCATCAGCACTTCGTGCGGCGCGCTCTCGTCGAGCTTCGCCAGCACCCGCGCGACTTTCGAGAGTTCGGCCATCAGGCCCTGCTGCGTGTGCAGGCGTCCGGCCGTGTCGGCGATCAGCAGGTCGAGCCCGCGCGACTTGGCCGCCTGCAGGGCATCGAAGATCACCGCTGCCGCATCGGCGTTCTGGCCTTGCGCGACGACGGTGACACCGTTGCGCTCGCCCCACACCTTGAGCTGCTCAACCGCGGCGGCGCGGAAGGTGTCGCCGGCGGCGAGAGCGAGCTTCAGGCCGTCCTTCTGGAAGCGATGCGCGAGCTTCCCGATCGTCGTGGTCTTGCCGACGCCATTGACGCCGACGGTGAGGATCACGAATGGCGCCTTGGATGCGTCGATGTGCAGGGGTCTGGCGACCGGCCGAAGCATCGCCAGCAATTGCGCGCGCAGATGGTGCTGAAGGGCCCGGGCGTCTTCGAATTCGCGGGCGCGCATGCGGCGCCGCAGGTCTTCGACGAGGGTTTCCGTCGCGGTGACGCCGACGTCGGCGCCGAGCAGCACGGTCTCGATTTCGTCGAGCAGGGCGTCGTCTAGCTTGGGGTTGGACGAAAACAGGCCGCGCAGGCCGGTGGCGAAGCGGCTCTGCCGCAGCTTGCCCCACCAGCCGGTCGCTGCTGGCGCGATCAGCGACGGTTCGACCGCTGCGGAAGGCGGCGGCGAGGGCTCGGTGTTCGACGACGGCGCCGCGTCTGGTGTCTCCGCGTGGTCGACGGCCGGGGGCTCCGTGATGGGGCTCGCGGGCGCGGTGCCGGGGTGCGGCTTCTTCTTGAACCAATCGAACATCGTCGCGGGGGAGGGCGGCATCGCGCAGAATGAGCCTTGAGTTTACCACCCGCCCCCGGAATGCCTTGATGAAGCCGCGCATCGCCGCCCCCGCCGTCCCCGGGCACGTCCGACTGATCGGCGGCGCGTGGCGGGGCTCGAAGCTGCCGGTGCCTGCGGTGCCGGGGCTTCGACCCACGTCGGATCGCGTACGCGAGACCCTGTTCAACTGGCTGCATGGCGAGGTGGCGGGTGCCCGCGTGCTCGACCTGTTCGCCGGCACCGGCGCCCTCGGCTTCGAGGCGGCATCGCGCGGCGCGGGCTCGGTCGATCTGGTCGAGAGCGCGCCGTTGGCGCTCGAGGCGCTCAGGCAGGCGGCGGCTCGGCTCGGGCGTGACGGCAGCGGCGGGCCCGTCCGCCTCCATGCGCACGCCGCGGGGGGATTCCTCGCTGCGCACGCCGGGCCGTGGGATCTGGTGTTCGTCGATCCACCGTTCGCGGCCGGGCTGTGGGCCGAGACGCTGGCCGCCCTGGCGCCGCGCCTTGCGCCGAACGCGATGGTTTACGTGGAAAGCCCGGCCGACGTGGCGCCGGCGGTCCCCGCCACGTGGATGCTGCAACGCGAAACCCGCACCCGCGAGGTGAGGGCCGCGCTCTACCGGGTCGGGCAAGGCTGAGTTGCTACACTCCGCGAGTCCCGAACCCGTGGCCCGGCATGTCTTCCCGTCACCGTATCGCCCTGTACCCAGGCACTTTCGATCCGATCACGAACGGCCACGCCGACCTCGTCGCGCGCGCTTCGCCGATTTTCGAGAAAGTGATCGTCGGCGTCGCCGGCAGTACGGGCAAGAACCCGCTGATGTCGGTCGAGCAGCGCGAGGCGCTGGCTCGCGAGGCCTTGGCGCACCATCCGAACGTGGAGGTGCGGGCCTTCAACGGGTTGCTCGCCAATTTCGTCCGCGAATGCGGCGCCGGCGTGCTGCTGCGCGGACTGCGTGCGGTGTCCGATTTCGAGTACGAGTTCCAGCTGGCGAGCATGAATCGCCACCTGATCCCGGAGGCCGAAACCCTGTTCCTGACGCCGGCCGAGCAGCACAGCTTCATTTCCTCGACCCTGGTCCGCGAGGTCGCCCGCCTCGGCGGCGACGTTTCCGGCTTCGTTCCCCCGGTCGTGGCGCGCGCCCTCGAGGCGCGTTTCCGCAGCCCCTGATTCCGTTTTCCAAGGAGACCACCATGAACCGTTTCGCCCTTCTGGCCGCATCGGCCGCCCTCGCCCTGACCCTTACCGCCTGCCAGGGTGAGGTGGACGACGAAGAGACGGAGGCGCAGCCCGAAGCCGAGGCCGTGGTGCTCGTCGCGCCCACCGGCCAGGACGATGCCCAGTGGAAGACGTACCTCGGCCAAGTGATCGGCAACAACACCGACGGCATCACCGAGCGCACGTTCAACTACTACCTGCCGGCCGACACCGATCCGACGGAAGCCGACGGCCCGTACTCGCGCATGATGAACGACGTTCGTGGCGCGCTGCAGCGCGGCGTGCTGCCGGGCAACATGCTGAGCTTCTCCTCGCCCAACAGCACGATGATGGCCGACCTCATCGTCGAGGCTTTCGAGGACGAGACGATCAAGGACACGGCGCTGAAGGGCTCCCGCGTGCTGTTCATCGGTGAATCGAAGGACGAGTCGCGGGTGCGCCAGGCCGCGCTCTCGGCGGGCGCCGAGTTTCGCTTCGTCGAAGCGAAGTAATCCGCGTCCACCCGGCGGGCGCCCGTCGCCCGCCGAGGCCCGCCCGATGGCCCTGCGCATCCTCGACACCTGCATCAATTGCGACGTGTGCGCCCCGGCGTGCCCGAATGGCGCGATTTCGCAGGGCGAAACGATCTACGAGATCGCGCCGCCGAAGTGCACCGAATGCGTCGGGCATTTCGACGAGCCGCAGTGCATGGTGGTCTGCCCCGTCGAGTGCATTGAACTCGACCCGTCGCACACTGAATCCAAGACTGAGCTGCAGTTGAAGTTCGAAGCGCTGCAGCGGGAGATGGCCTGATGCCGTTCCGCCCGATGCTGGTCGCCGCCGCCTTGTTCTTGGCCGTCGGTGTGTCTTCCACGACATCGCTCGCCCGCGACGTGCCTTCCGCCACCGGGCAGCGCCCCGACGGCGCCGCCATCGCCAGCGCCAACGCGCAGGCCACGGATGCCGGCATGGCCGTGCTGCGCAAGGGTGGAAACGCCTTCGACGCCGCCGTGGCGGTGAGCGCGGCGCTGGGTCTCGTCGAACCCGAGAGTTCCGGCATCGGCGGCGGCGGCTTCTTCCTGCTGCGCCGCGCCAGCGACGGTAAGGTCGTCTTCGTCGACGGCCGCGAGCGCGCACCGCTGGCGGCCACGCGCGACATGTTCCTCGACCCGGCCACCGGCGAGCCGCGTCCGCGCCAGACCATCGATGGCCCGCTGGCCGCGGCGATTCCGGGTTTGCCGGCCGCGCTGGTGCACGTCTCGAAGACCTACGGCCGCCTGCCGCTGGCTGAGGCGCTGGCGCCGGCCGTCGCCTTGGCCGAGCAGGGCTGGGTGTTCGGCGACAAGAACCTCGCGATGATGGTTTGGCGCGAGGCGGCGCTCGCCGCCGATCCCGGCGCCGCGCCGCTGCTGCTGGTCGATGGGAAGATCCCCGCGGTTGGCACGCGGATGCGTAATGCTGACTACGCCGAGGTGCTGAAGCGGCTCGGGCGCGACGGTTTCGACGGCTTCTACCGCGGCGAAACGGCCCGCCGCCTCGTCGACGGGGTGCGCGCGGCCGGCGGCATCTGGACGCTCGAAGACCTCGCGCAGTACCGCGTGGTGGAGCGCGAGCCGCTGGTCTTCCAGCATCGCGGCAAGACCGTCGTCACCGCGCCACCGCCGTCGTCGGGCGGCATCGCGCTGGCGCAGACGCTGCAGATCCTCGACGGCTACGACTGGTCGAAGCGCAGCGAGCTCGACCGCCTGCACCTGCGCATCGAAGCGATGCGCCGCGCCTACCGCGACCGCGCGGTGTTCCTCGGCGATCCGGATTTCGTCGACGTCCCGGTGGAACTGCTGACGAACCCGGCCTATGCCGCGGGCCTGCGCGCCGGCATCCACCCGGAGAAGGCCACGCCGAGCGCGATGCTGCCCGGTGTCACCGCCCTTGAACGCCCCGACACGACGCATTTCTCCATCGTCGACGCCGAGGGCAACATCGCCTCGGTGACGCAGACGGTGAACCTGCCCTACGGCAATGCGATGGTGATCCCGGGCACCGGCTTCCTGCTCAACAACGAGATGGACGACTTCTCGGTGAAGGCGGGCGTGCCGAACGCCTTCGGCCTCGTCGGCGACGACGCCAACGCCATCGCGCCGGGCAAGCGCCCGCTGTCGTCGATGACGCCCACGATCGTCGTGGGCGACGACCAGATTGCCGTGCTCGGTACGCCGGGCGGCAGCCGCATCATCAGCATGGTGATCCAGGGCGTGCTGGCGCTGGATGCCGGCGCCACGGCGCTCGAGGCCGCCGCGGAGCCGCGCGTTCACCACCAGTACCTGCCTGATGAAGTCTCGATCGAGAAGGACGCGCTGTCGCCGGAGCTTCGCGCCGGCCTCGAGGCCCGAGGCCACGTCATCAAGGAAGAGCCGCGCACCTGGGGCAACATGCAGGTGGTGACTTGGGACCTCACGGATGGCGATGTCGACGCCGGCGCCGACCCGCGCTGGAAGACCGTCGGCAAGGGCAGCACGCAGGACGGAGGCATCTTCCGGTGAGCGCGACGAGCGGCATCCGGCTTTGGTCGATCCTCGGCAATTCGCAGCGCCTCGACGGCGGCGCGATGTTCGGCAACGTGCCGCGGGCGATGTGGTCGCAGTGGATCGCGCCCGACGAGCAGCACCGCATCCCGCTCGCCTGCCGTGCGCTGCTGGCCAAGGGCCTCGCTGGCAAGACGGTGTTGTTCGAAACCGGCATCGGCGCCTTCTTCGAGCCGAAGATGCGCGAGCGTTTCGGCGTTGTGGAGCCGCAGCACGTGCTGCTGGAATCGCTAGCCGAAGCCGGCGTCTCGCACGAGGACGTCGACGTCGTCGTGCTCTCGCACCTGCATTTCGACCACGCCGGCGGCCTGCTGGCGCCCTGGGCCGAAGGCCAGCCGCCGCGGCTGCTGTTCCCGAACGCGACGTTCATCGTTGGCGCCGCGCACTGGGCGCGGGCGAAGACGCCGCATCCGCGCGACCGCGCCAGCTTCATCCCGGAACTGGCGGGCCTGCTCGAAGCGAGCGGCCGGCTGGAAGTGGTCGAGGGCGACCACAGTCGCGCGCTCGGCGCTGCCGTGCGCTTCCACCACAGCGATGGCCACACGCCGGGCCTGATGCTGGCCGAGATCGTTGGCGACGGCGGGCAGGGCGGCGTCGTGTTCTGCGCCGACCTCATCCCCGGCCGGCCCTGGGTGCACCTGCCGGTGACCATGGGCTACGACCGCTCGCCCGAGACGCTGATCGACGAGAAGCGCGGCTTCCTCGACGACATGCTGAAGCGCGACGTGCGCCTGTACTTCACCCATGACCACGGCTGCGCAATGGCGCGCGTGGCGCGCGATGACAAGGGACGCTACGGCACCCGCGACGAGCTCGCGTTGCTCGCCGGCGAACCCTTGCCGCATTGAATTGCCTTCCTGCCGATTGCTTTCCCGCCGAGGACTCCACCATGCGCAAGACCACGCTCCGACTCGCCGCTGCCCTGCTGATCTCGATGGCCTCCGCGCCGCTGGCGTTTGCCGCGTCCTACGGCCAGCCGATGCCCGAGGGTGACGCGATGCCGGTGACGGAGCTGCTCGCCCACGCCGAGCACCACAGCGGCCACACGATGAAGTTCAGCGGACGCATCACCCAGGTCTGCCAGGCCAAGGGGTGTTGGGTGATGCTCGACGCGGGCGGCACGGGCATCCGGGTCAAGACCGGGCACGAATTCTTCCTGCCCAAGGACGCCAGCGGAACGGCCGTGGTGTTCGGCGAACTGAAGCCGGTCGAGCTCAGCGCCGAACAAGCCCAGCACTACAACGAGGAGAGCGGCGGCGGTATTGCAGCGGGCCGCGAGTGGCAGATCCTCGCGACGTCGATCGTCATCGAACCCTGATCCACTGTCGGCTTCCGCCCCTCGAGTCTTGCCCCATGCGTCCTGATCCCGCCCTCGCCCGCCGCCGCTTCCTCGCGCTCTCCGCCTCGACCGTCGGGGCCGCTGCGCTGGGCCTTTCGCCGTTCGGTCGGCTGCTCGCACAGGCGGGCCTGCCGGCGGGGCGTGTCGCCGGCTTCGGGCCGCTTTCGCCGGTCGCCGACGCCACGACCGGTCTGCCGCTGCTGAAGCTGCCGGCCGGCTTCAGCTACCGCAGCTTCGGCTGGTCGACCACGCCCATGAGCGATGGGCGGCCGACGCCCTCGCACCACGACGGCATGGGCATCGTGCATGCGGACGGCTCCCGACTGACCTTGGTGTGCAACCACGAGTGCGACGGCGAAGCAGGCACGTTCGGCGACGCGTCGATGACCTACGACCCGGACGTCGACGGCGGCACCACCACGATGGTGTTCGATGCCGACAAGGGCGAATTGCTGGAATCCCGCGCCTCGCTGTCCGGCACGCTGCGCAACTGCTCGGGCGGCATCACGCCCTGGCACAGCTGGCTGTCCTGCGAGGAGCAGGTGCTGGACCGCGGCCGCGCCGTGTTCGACGAGCGCGTGGTCGACCTCAAGCACGCGCACGGTTTCGTCTTCGATGTGCCGTTCGACCGGGCATCGAACGCCGAGCCGCTGGTCGCCATGGGCCAGCGCGTGCATGAGGCGGCGGCGGTGCACGTGGCGAGCGGCGATGTCTACCTGACGGAAGATGCCGATCCCTTCGCGGGCTTCTATCGTTTCGTCCCGACGGTGAAGGGCGAGCTGGCCCGCGGCGGCACGCTGTGGATGCTCAAGGCCGAAGGTGCGGCCGACCTGCGTCGCGGGCATCGCAATGGCGACCGGTTCAAGGCGTCGTGGGTGCGCATCGAGCATCCCGAGCGCGGCATCGGGCCATCGGGCAAGACCGATGGCAACGTCCGCGAGGGTCTGGCGAACGGCGGCAGCGCCTTCATCCGTCTGGAGGGCTGCTACGCGCAGGGCGACACGATCTATTTCACGTCGACCAGTGGCGGTGACGCGAACAGCGGGCAGGTCTGGGCCTACGACGCCAAGGCCTCCGAACTGCAGCTGGTGTTCGAGTCGCCGGCGCAGGAAACCCTGTACTACCCGGACAATCTGGCGATGTCGCCGCGCGGCGGCCTGATCCTCTGCCAGGACAGCTACCGCAAGGAGGCGCAGTCGCTGTTCGGGCTGACGCCGCAGGGCGGCATCTTCCAGTTCGCCGAGAACAACGGCATCTACGAGAATTTCCACGGCCTCACCGGCGACTACTCCAACAGCGAGTTCGCTGGTGCCTGCTTCTCCCCGGACGGCCGCTGGCTGTTCGTCAACGTCTACACGCCGGGCTTCACCGTCGCCATCACCGGCCCCTGGAAGGAAGGATTGCTCTGATGATCACCGGCCTCTACGCCGCCCTGTGTGCGCTACTCATCCTCGCCCTGTCGTTCCGGATCGTCGGCCTCCGCCGGCGGCTGAAGGTGGGCATCGGTGATGGCGGCGATGCCGGGCTTGCCCGTGCCATTCGCGCCCAAGCCAACGCCGTCGAGTACGTGCCCCTGATGCTGGTGATGCTGCTGGTGTCGGAGAACAACGGCGCCGGCGTGGTGTTCGTCCACGCCTGCGGCGCCGGGCTGGTGCTCGCCCGCGTGCTGCATGCGGTCGGCCTCTCGGGTTCCGCCGGCACGAGCTTCGGGCGCTTCTGGGGCACGCTGGGTACGTGGATCCTGCTGTTGGTGCTTTCGGGCCAGCTGCTTTGGGGCTACTGGGCCGCCGTCCAAGCAGGCTGATCACCAAATGGCATGAGGGCATGGGCGAGGTGCCTTTGCCCTTGCCTGATGTCCGGAGTGGAATAAGGGCCATCGCCGCATCGCCACCGTCCTTTGGGTGGTTCCTTCGCTGATGCGGCCGATCGAACCCGTTTCGAAGCCTCGGCCGTCGCTCGCCCCTCTCCCCCGGACCGCGTGGCGGCCGAGGCTTCGCTTTTTTCCGGAGCCTCCGTGTCCTCGTCCGCGCCCTCGGCCTCGCCGCCGTCCTTCCTCGCCCTCTCGCCCCTGCTGCTGTTCATCGCCTTGTTCTGCGGCGTCGGCTTCACGCTGACCGCGTTGGGCGAGGCGAACGCCTTCTACAAGCTCCCCGCGGCCGTGGCGCTGCTTCCCGCGCTGGCCTTGGCGCTGTGGTTCGCCCACCGCCGTGGGGCGCCGGCCTTCGACCGCCTGCTCGGTGGCATGGGCGACAAGGACGTGCAGCTGATGCTGCTGATCTTCCTGCTGTCGGGCGCCTTCACCGCGGTGAGCCGCGCCACCGGTGGCGTGGAGGCGGTGGTCGCGCTGGGCCTGTCGGTGATCCCGGCGGCGCTGATCCTGCCGGGCATCTTCCTGCTGGCGACGGCCATCGCGCTGGCTCTGGGCACGTCGATGGGCACGATCGCTGCGGTCGCGCCGATTGCGCTTGGGTTGGCCGATGCCGCCTCGCTCGACAAGGCGCTCGTGCTCGGGGCGGTGCTCAGCGGCGCCACCTGCGGCGACAACCTGTCGGTGATCTCCGACACCGCCATCGCTGCGGCGCGCACGCAGGGCACGACGATGCGCGCGAAGTTCCTGGAGAACCTCAAGTTCGCGGTGCCCGCGGCGATCGGCACGCTCGTGCTGTTGGCTTTCGCTGGTGACGCACAGCCCGTGCCGCCGGCCGATCCGCCGAGCCCGTGGCTGGCGCTGCCCTATCTGGCCGTTCTCGTGCTGGCGGTGCTCGGCGTGAACGTGCTGGCGGTGCTCGCACTGGGCGTGGTGCTGGCCGGTGCCTTCGGCCTCGCCTTCGCTGACTACGGCCTGCTCGGCTTCACCGGTGACGTCCACAAGGGCTTTCTGTCGGTGACCGACACCGTGCTGGTCTCGCTGTTCGTGGCGGGCTTGGGGGCGCTGATCCGCGCCGATGGCGGCTTCGCGTGGTTCGTGGCGCGCATCGAGGCGTTGGCGCGTGGCCGCAAGGGGCCGCGCGTGGGTCAGCTCGGCATCGCGGGGCTCGTCGCCGGCAGCGATGCGCTGCTCGCCAACAACACCGTAGCCATCCTGCTCTCGGGTCCGATCGCCAAGGACATCGCCGCGGAGCACGGCGTCGCGCCGGCCCGCGCGGCGAGCCTTCTCGACATCTTCGCCTGCGTCACCCAGAGCCTGTTGCCTTGGGGCGCGCAGATCCTACTGGCGGCCTCGCTGGGCGGCGTCTCGCCTCTCGACCTCGCCGGCAGCCTGCACTACTGCTGGCTGCTCGGCGGCTTGACGCTGGCCTGGGTGCTGTTCGAGCGGCGCCGCTCAGGCGCCGAGGATCCCGCGCAGGTCGGAAAGGTACT
>JAIXTZ010000124.1 GCA_027483745.1 Lysobacteraceae bacterium | reverse complement strand
GCAGGTTCACCGCCATCATCACGCCGAGCAAGATCGGGTCCACGCCGAGCGCGAACAGCACCGGCGCGACGATCGGCACGACGATGAACACGATCTCGATGAAGTCGATCAGGAAGCCGAGCAGGAACATCACCAGCATCACCGCCAGCACGGCGCTGGTCTTGCCGCCGGGCAACCCCGTCAGCAGCTCGTGCACCAGCTCGTCGCCGCCGTAGCCGCGGAACACCAGCGAGAACAGCGCCGCGCCGAAAAGGATGGCGAACACCATCGCGCTGACCTTGACCGTTTCCTGCGCCACCTCGTGCAGGCGCGCCAGCGAGAGCCGGCCGCGCATCGCGGCAAAGGCGCTGGCGCCCAAGGCGCCCACGGCCGCGGCTTCCGTCGGCGTGGCGAAGCCGCCGAGAATCGAGCCCAGCACCAGCACGATCAGGCCGAGTGCCGGCAGCACGTCGCGCGCCAGTTCGAACAGCGAAGGCCGCACCGCGTCGGGCAGGGCAGGCGCGCGCTCGGGATGCCGCCACGCGATGTAGAGCGCGTAGGCGAGGTAGAGCACCACGAGGCCGAGGCCGGGCAGCAGCGCGCCGGCGAACAGGTCGCCGACCGACACGGTGTCGGGCGCGTAGTTGCCGGCCGCGAGCTGAGCGCGCTGGTAGGCGTTACCGAGCTGGTCGCCGAGCAGCACCAACACGATCGAGGGCGGGATGATCTGGCCGAGCGTGCCGGAGGCGGCGATGGCGCCGGTGGCGAGCTTCGGGTCGTAGCCGGCCCGCAGCATCACCGGCAGCGAGATCAGGCCCATCGTCACCACCGTGGCGCCGACGATGCCGGTGCTGGCCGCGAGGATGCCGCCCACGAGGATCACCGCCACCACGAGGCCGCCGCGCTTTTGCCCGAACAGGGCCGCCACGCGCGTCAGCAGCGCTTCGGCGAGCTGGCTGCGTTCGAGCATCACGCCCATGAACACGAACAGCGGCACCGCCAGCAGGGTTTGGCTGGTGAGGGTGTCGAACAGCCGGTTCGGCAGCGCCTGCAGGAAGCTGGGGTCGAAGTTGCCGAGCAGGGTGCCGAGGCCGGCGAGCAGTAGGGCCACGCCGCCGAGCACGAAGGCCACGGGGAAGCCGCTGGCCAGCCCGGCGCAGAGGCCAAGCACCAGCAGCACGAGCATCAGGATGTGCTGATCGTGGAGGCTCATGCGTGCGGCTCCGTGGCGGCCTGCGGCGAGGCCGGGCGGCCCAGCGCAACGGGCAGGGCGCGCAGGGCCTCGGCCAGTCCCTGAAGCGCGAGCAAGAGTGCACCCACGGGAAGCAGCGTCTTCGCGAGATAGAGGCCGGCCAGCCCGCCCGAACTGGCGGAGCGCTCCGACACGCGCCAGCTCATCGCCACGTAGTCGAAACTCAGCCACGCGATCGCCGCGCACAGCGGCAGGAGCAGCACCAGGATTCCGAGCACTTCGACCTGCGCCCGCGTGCGCTCGCTCCAGCGCGAGGAGAACACGTCGATCCGCACGTGCGCCCGTGATTTCAAGGCGTAGCCGAGGCCGAGCATCACCATCGCCGCGTTCAGCCAGAGCACGAGGTCCTGCACTTTCACCGAGCCGTGGCCGAGGCTGAAGGCCACCACCAGTCCGGCGGTGAGCAGCACCAGCAGGCTGGCGCAGACGGCGGCGAGGTGGCCGCAGCCTTCGGCGATGGCGTCGACGGCGCGCAGCGGCAGCGGCACCCGCGTTGATGCGGTGGAACCTGGGTCGGTCATGCGCCCTCCCGCGCGTTGGCGACGCGCGAGGATCGCACCCGCCTGCCTCGCGCCTCAAGCCGATGCCCGTTCGCCGGCCGATACAATCGCCGCCTGCCGCCCCGGGAATCCCCATGCCGCGCCTCGTCCTGATCGACGGTTCGTCCTACCTGTACCGCGCTTTCCACGCCCTGCCGCCGCTGACCGGCCCGGACGGCACGCCGACCGGCGCGCTGTTCGGCGTCGTCAACATGCTGCGCGCCACGCTGAAGGAGGGGCCGGAGCACGCCGCCTTCGTGCTCGACGCCTCGGGCCCGACCTTCCGCGAAGCGCTCGACCCGCAGTACAAGGCGCACCGCCCGCCGATGCCCGACGAGCTGCGCGCGCAGGTCGAACCGATGATCGCCATCGTCGAGGCGCTGGGATTCCCGATCCTGCGCGTGGCCGGCGTCGAGGCGGATGATGTGATCGGTACGCTGGCCGTGCAGGGCGCCGCGCAGGGCATGGACGTCACCGTGTCCACCTCGGACAAGGACTTCGCCCAGCTGGTCCGCCCCGGCATCACGCTCACCAACACGATGAGCGGGTCGAAGCTCGCGAGCGATGCCGACGTCATCGAGAAGTTCGGCGTGCGCGCCGACCAGATCATCGACTACCTCTCGCTGATGGGCGACAGCGTCGACAACGTGCCCGGTGTCGAGAAGTGCGGCCCCAAGACCGCGGCGAAGTGGCTGGGCGAGTACGGCACGCTCGACGCTGTCATCGCCAACGCCGACAAGGTGACGGGCAAGATCGGCGAGAACCTGCGCGCCGCGCTGCCGCGACTCCCGCTGAACCGCCAGCTCGTCACCATCAAGACCGATGTCGAGCTCGACCG
>JAIXTZ010000044.1 GCA_027483745.1 Lysobacteraceae bacterium | reverse complement strand
TGCTCAGCGATCCGGCTTCGGCCAAGTTCGACGTGATCCTCTTCGGCACCGGTTCGGAACTGGAGCGGGCCCGCCTCGCCGCGGTGAAGCTGGCGGAGGAGGGCATTGCCGCGCGCGTGGTCTCGATGCCCTGCTTCGAGGCCTTCAAGCGCCAGCCGCTGGAGTACCGCGAGGGCGTGCTGCCGTCGTGGTGCCGCAAGCGCGTGGTCGTCGAAGCCGGCAGCACCGAGCACTGGCGGGCGATCGCCGGCCTCGACGGCGCGGTGATCGGCATCGACCGCTTCGGCGAGTCGGCGCCAGGCGACGTGCTGATGAAGCACTTCGGCTTCACCGTCGAGAACGTCGTCGCGACGGCGAAAGCCCTGCGCTGATCAGTCCGGGCGCGTCGCCCGAAGGGCGGCGCGCAGCAGTTTCCGCTCCAGCGCTTCGCGCCATGCCTCGCGGCCGTCGTAGCCCATGCGCGCGACGGCGGCGTCTTCTCGCGCGTTGGCGGTCGACTCGTCAAGCCACAGGGCGCCCCAGAGCGCGCGGGCCTTGCCGCCGCGCGTCGCGGTGTCGCGCTTCAGGCGGCCGAGCGCCCGCACGAGGTCCTGCTCCACGGGCGTGAAGTCGCTGCCGATCGGGTACTCGGGCAGCAAGCCTTCGCGACGGAACGGCGCCAGCGCGGCCTCGATCGCTTCGGGCGTGTTTCGGGCCGATGTGCCCGGATCGGCGCGGTCGAGCTTGCCAGCCGCGACCGCCTTCGCCGCGAGCGACGGCATGAAGCGGGCATCGCCGATGGCCAGCATCGCGCGGATGCAATCGGCGTCGCCCTGGTCGCGGAGGTCGGCGATGCCGTATTCGCTGATGGCGACGTCGCGCAGGTGGCGCGGGATGGTGGTGTGGCCGTAGTGCCAGAGCAGGGAGCTGGACACGTCGGCGCCGCTTTCGCGCACGGCGCGGAACAGCAGGATCGAGCGCGCATCCGGAAGCGCGTGGCCCATCGCCACGAAGTTGTACTGCCCACCCACGCCGGAGACCACGCGGCCATCCGCGAGCCCATCGGACACGGCGGCGCCGAGTGCGGTCTGCATCATCGTGGTGTTGATGAAGCGCGCGTGCCGGCGTTGGGCGGCCCGCAGCGGCGCGTCGTTTGCGCCGAGCTGGTTGATCTCGCTGATGCGCGTCATGCGCAGGCGGAACGGGCTGTCGGCGCTGCCGATGCGCTGCAGCCAGCGATACAGCTCGCGGCTGCCGAGGAAGAAGCCGCCATGCAGCACCTCGCCCTCGGCCTCGCGAAGCGCGAGGTCGGCGCTCGTTGCGGTGCCGGCATCGAGGCGGGACTGCGCGGCGGCATCGGGCACGACGGCGCGCTTCAGCACGCCGGCCTCGGCCAGCACGCGGAAGCCGTCCATCACCATCTCGCTGCAGCCGAACAGGCCGTGTTCGAAGGGCTCGAGACCGCCGGTCTCGCTTACCAGCGGCGAGGTCGCTGCGCTCGGCCACAGCGCATCGAGGATCCGCCGGTAGTCGCTGTTGCGCGTGTGCCGCAGCACGAGGGCGTGGGTGAGCGCGTCCGACAGCGCGCCGATGCCGATCTGCAGCGTGCCGCCGTCTTTCACCAGCGTGCTGGCGTAGAGACCGATGGCGAACTCCGCCAGCGACACCGGCTGGCGCGGCACGGCGAAGGGCGGCGCCAGCGGGGCCGGTTCGAGCACGATGTCGAAGAAGCCGGCATCGACCGAGGCGCCGCGCTCGACGTAGGGCAGGTCGGGATGCACCTCGGCCACCAACAGCGGGCGCGGCAGGCCGCGCGCCGCCAGCGCATCGATCAGATCGAAGGTGAGGTCCGGGTTGCAGCTCAGCGAGAGGCGCCCGTCCGGACCGCGGGCCACCGACTGAACGATGATGTTGCAGCCACGCGCGGCGATGCCGCGCGCCGCGTGCGTGTAGTTGAGGCTGGCGTAGTGCTGCTGGGCTTGCCTTGAGCCCAGCAAGGCGCCGGAGGGCAGGTAGAACTCCTGCACCTCGATGTGGGGCGGCAGGGCGTCGCGCTGCTGCGCGAGGAACCACGCCGGGTCCTCGAAATCGCCGCCGAAGTGGCGCTCAACGAAGGGCGCGAGGAAGCGCCGCTCCAGCCCGGCTTTCGCCCGCGGTCGCGACAGGGACAGGGCGCTGAGGATCGTGAGCCGGTGCGCCGGGTCGGCGGCGATGCGGGCGTAGAGCGCGTTGAGCACGCGGTGCGGCTTGCCGAGGCCGAGGGGCGCGCCGACCACCAGATGGTGGCCGGCGTGCGTGAGCATGCGATCGATGGCGCCATCGAGCGCCGCATCGGGAGTGGGCGCTCCCGCGGGGAAGGCGCGGGAGGCCCGGTGCAACAAAGGGTCGCTCATGGCTCGCGGTGGCGTCGTCCCGGGAAGGACACAGCGTATCCCGTGCCGGCGTGCCGCGAGCCGTCGATCAGAACGTGGTGCCGAGCATCAGGCTGACGACCAGCGGATCGACGTTCGCCGTGCCGATGCTGGCGCCGTTGAGGCGCGCGTCGGCATCGATGTCGATCCAGCGCACGTCGGCCGTGGCATGCCACGTGTCGCTGACGTTCCACAGCAGGCCGGCCTGGGCGGCGAGGCCCCAGCTGTTGTCGAGATCCACGCGCGTACCGGCGACCGGGCCGCGCTCCTGCTCGTCGTAGACCCACGTGTAGTTCAGGCCGGCACCGACGAACGGACGCACCGTCGCCTCGCGGCCGCCGAAGTAGTACTGCAGGCTCACCGTCGGCGGCAGGTGCTTGAAATCGACCGACTCGGCGCCGTTGAGGCGGGCCGTGTGGCCGAAGGGCGCGGCGGCAAGCACTTCGACGGCGACGTTGTCGGTCAGGTAGCGGCCGATCGTGAAGCCGAGCGTCGTCTGGCTGTCGATGTCGAGCGCGAGCGTGCCGGCCAGCCTGCCGTTGCCGGAGGTCGGGTTGACGTTGGTGGCGCCGGCGCGGAGGAACCAGTCGTCGGCGGCATGGGCGGAGCCTGCGGCGAGGGCGAGGGCGGCGGCGAGGGCGGCGATCGGGGGAAGGCGGAAGCGGTTCATCTCAGGACTCCTGTGGACAAGGCCGTTGTGCGGTCCCGGCCATCCTGCGACGAGTGCCTGGAAGCCCCGTTGATGTCGATCAACGGCGCGTTTGATCCGTATCAATTGGCGCCACGAGCGCACCTTCCAGCAGTGCCGCGAGCCTCGCGCCCGCTTGCCGCAGACGCGTTTCCGCCAAGGGACGATGCTGGTCGAGGTAGCCGCGGCCCACCGTGCGGCGGGCCGGATAGAGGCCGTCGTCGTGGATGGCCTGGCAGCTTTCGATCGCCCAGCGCTCCTCCGGGCGAGCCAGCGCCAAGGTGGCATCGGCGGGAAGCGTCGGGCCACCGCGCAGCTGCCGCGCGTACGCCGCAGGTTCGAGGCCGGCGTGCTTCACCATCGCGCTGTCCCAGAGGCTGTGCAGGTTCCAGCCTTGCCGGTCGAAGCGCAGCTGCGTCTGGTTGCCGCCGCGGTCGAAGCCGAAGCCGGCGTGGAAAGGCTGGTGCACGTCGCCGACGAAATGCACGAGGAACTTCAGCGCATCGCGGCGCCCGGCGTCGCCGCGCGAGCGGTCGGCGAGGATCGCGCGCTGGGCAGCGATGGCGCCGACCACGCAGTCGCCGTCGGGGCAGTCGCGCGCCGCGTCGTACGTGCAGGGGTCGGTGCGCGGCAGGTTCACCCAATGCCAGCGGCCGGTGTGGCGCCAGGCCGGGTCATCGCGCAGCGTGTCGGCCCAGGTGGAGACCCCTGCGAGGCTGGGCTCCGGCTCGCCGGCCAGCAGGCGGTCGACCTCGGTGCGGGCCATCGGGCTGAGCTCGGACTCCGCCAGCATGCCAACGATGCGGTGCCCGTCGAAGCCCCACGCCGCGAGCGAGGGCGGCATCAGGGTCACGAGGACCAAGGTGCCGACCAGAACGGCGGTGAATCGGCAGGCGGACGGGCGTGCAGGGGCGGGCATGGGGCGGCGCGGCAGGGCAGGGTGCGGGCGGGGCGGGTAAACTAACGCGCTTTCCCCCTCCACGCCCACAGGAGCGCTCCATGGCCATCAAGGTCGGCATCAACGGCTACGGCCGCATCGGTCGCAACGTCCTCCGCGCGCTGTACGAGTCGCAGCGGAACGGCGAGATCCAGATCGTCGCGATCAACGACCTCGGCGACGCCGAGACCAATGCCCACCTGACGCA
>JAIXTZ010000356.1 GCA_027483745.1 Lysobacteraceae bacterium | reverse complement strand
GCGGGCTACCAGGTGCGCCACACCACCGAGGTCCCGGTGGGCATCGAGAAGACCGACACCCTGTTCACCACGAACCTCGTCGTCGGCTTCTGATCAGTCCTTCTTCGGCGACCACTCGACCGTGATCGCGATCTCGCGGCCACGCTTGAACTCGCGGATGTTGATGTCGCCCTGCTGGAACTCGACCGACGGGTCCAGCAGGTTGCGCAGGCGCACGCGGCTCGACCAGTCGCGGGCGAACTGCCACTTCCAGTTGAAGTCGAGCTGGCCCGCCGGCTGCTCGTAGACGTCCGGCTGGGTGTCGATGCCGACCTGCACGATGCGCTCGCCGGCCATGTTGAACGACAGTGCCGTCTCGTGCGTACCGTCCGGGCTGCTGTAGCCCAGCTGCAGGTTCGCGACGTACGGCGACTGGCCTTCCAGCGGGCGATTGAGGTTGGTGCTGACGCCGGCGCGCGTCGGGTCGAGCACGATCTCGGAGTCGATCCACGAGTAGTTCGCGGCGACGAACCAGTTTTCCATGTCGACGTCGCCAAACCAGCCGTCGGCCCAGCCCATGCGCTGGAAGTAGTCGATCTCGATGCCCTGGTTGGTGGCCGATTCGGCGTTGGCGAGCGTCTGCAGCAGCGAGCCGGTGGCCGGCAGCAGCAGCTTCTCGATCGGCTTGTCGAACTCCTTGCGGAACAGCGCCACCGACAGCGACTCGTCGGGCGAGAAGTAGTACTCCCAGCGCAGGTCGATGTTGGTGATCTTCGCCGTCTCGAGGTCCGGGTTGCCGAAGGTCAGGATGTCGAGGATCGGGTCGAGGAACGGTGCCGGCGACAGCTCGCGGAAGTCCGGGCGCGACAGCGTGCGACTCCAGCCGAAGCGGAGCTGCTGCGCATCGTCGATCATCCATGTGGCGCCGAAGCTCGGCAGCACGTCGCTCTCGTCGAGGCGGCTGTCGATGCGCTGGTTGGCCTGCAGCACCGAGAAGGTGCTCACCGACTGGTCGTTGGTCTCGTAGCGGGCACCGGCGTTGATGCGGAAGCGGTCGTTGACGCTGAAGTCGACGCCGAGGCCGACGTAGTCGATGCGCTGTCCAGCGACGTAGTTGTCGGTGGCAGCGGTCACTTCCTGCAGCACGAAGCCGTTCGGGCCGATGTACTGCGGCACCAGCATCTGGCCGAGGCCCGGCAGCGCGATCACCTGGTTGAACAAGCTGCCGTCATTGAAGCGGAACCCGAACCCGTAGCGGCGGATGTAGCTGTCACGGTCGCGAAGCGTGCGTCCGGCGTTGAGGTCGACCGTGCCGTAGGTCGCGCCCTCGTTGCAGGCGAACGGCGCCTTGAAGCCGAGGTCGAGCGAACGCGAGTCGTCGTCGAGGTTGGCCCAGGTCTGCTCGTTGCTCTCGCCGAACTGCGACAGCGTGCGACGGCCGTTGTCGTCGAAATTGAAGCGGAACTGGCGGGTGTTCGGCGCGTAGCGGCGGGCAGCCGCATCGGTGTACTGCCAGTCGAAGTCGGCCATCTCGGCGAAGAACGGAATGCGGTGCTGACCGGCGAGCTGGTGGCTGAGCAGCGAGTTCTCGATCCATTCGAGGCGGTAGCGCTGCAGCTGCTGGGCATCGATGATGCCCGTTTCTTCGCGGGCCTCGTCCTCGGTCTGGCGCAGCAGCATGGAGGTCAGCGTGAAGCGGTGGTCGCTGCCCAGCTCCAGGCCGAGCACGCTGAAGGCCGAGAGGTCGATCTCGCGGGTGGTGCCCATCAGCTGCGTTTCGTCGCGGACGACGAGACCGGCGTTGCTGGCCTGCAGGTAGCGGCGCGTCTCCTCCTGCGTGTCCCACTGCTGCGAGTAGCGAACCGAGCCGAGCAGTCCGATGCGGACGTCGTCGCCGAGTTCGAAACGCTGGCCGCCGGCGATCGAGGCGCCGAGGTCGGGCCCGATCTCGGTCGTGTAGGGATCGTAGCTGCTGTTGCCCGCGAGCCGCTCGCCGACGGACTCGATTTCGGCCGGAGTGAATCCGTTCGGGTTGCCGAAGCTCTGGCCGGCGAAGAAGCCACGCGCATTGCGCACGGCGTCCAGGGTCGGATCGGGGTCACGGGCATCGCGATCGCGGCCGGTCCAGTCATCGCTGCCGCCCTCGTAGCGCAGGCCATCCTGGAAGGTGGTGCCCTGCTCGCCGCCCACGGTCACCGAGGCGCGGAAGAAGGGCTGCAGCGGAATCGCCTTGGTGCGCAGCTGGATGGTGCCGCCGCCGAACTCGCCCGGCATGTCCGGCGTGTAGGTCTTCTGCACGACCACGCCTTCGAGCACGTCGGTCGGGAAGAGATCGAGCGGGATGACGCGACGCGTCGGGTCCGGCGACGGGATCTGCGCACCATTGAGCAGCACCGAGGAGTAGCGCTCGCCGAGGCCGCGCACGTAGATGAAACGGCTATTGACGAGCGTCAGGCCGGTGACGCGGCGCAGGGCGACCGCGGCGTCGGTATCGCCGGCCCGGGTGATCTGCTCGATCGACAGGGTGTCGTCGACCGACACCGACATGCGCTCGAGGTCGACATAGGCCGCCCGGTCGTCGACGCGCACCGCTTCGCCAGCGACGTTGATCGCGTCGAGCGTCGCGGTGCTGCCCGGTGCGGCACCGGCAGTATCAGCCGGAACAGCGGCATCGGCACCGGCGGTGGCCGGGGCGGCCTGCGCCGCGGCCGCAGCCGCAGCCTCGCGGGCCGCCAGATCGACCGTCGTCGTGCCCTTCACCGAGCTCTTCAGGGTGTAGGCCGGGGCTCGGCCCGGGACGAACTGCAGGGCGATCTGCACCTGCTCACCGACCGCAAGGTCGAGGTTGATCGTCACCTCGCGCTGGCCGTCGCGCACGGTCAACGTCTGCGGGCCCGGGGTGACGGCGCCGCCGATCACGCCCTGCGCCGAGGTGGCGCCGAGCACGCGGGCGCCGAGCTTCGCTTCCACGCCCGAGGCCGGCTGTCCGGCCCGATAGGCATACACCCACACCTGCGCCGCACCGCGGGGCTGCGTCTGGACGACCGCGCCGGTGGCCGGCGACTGGGCGTACGCGGGCACGAGGGCGAGCTTGATGGCGAGCGCCATCGATGAGAGGGCAAGGGCGGTGGAGCGCTTCATCACGGGACGTCCGGGTTCAGGAATCCGCGGGAGTCTGTGGCGCTCGCGTTACAGGAGGATGGCAGCCGGAACGCACTGTCATGGACGTGAAGGGCGCGTCGTGACGATCGGCACACGTGCCCTCGGAAGCACGGGCGCAGCATGGTAGACCCCTGGGCTTCGCGCCCACTCCGGAGCTGTCCTCCATGAAAACGCCCGCCCTGAAGCCCTTGGCGCTCGCCCTTGGCACGATCCTGATCGCTGCGTGCTCGAAGGCGCCGGAGGCGCCGGTGTCCGACGCACCTGCGGCGACGCCCGAAGCACCGACGCTGAGCATCGACGCCAGCGCGCTGCCGCCCGTCGCCGCCTTCGCCGCTACCGACCTCGACCCGGCGGCGCCGGCGTGCCAGGACCTGAACGCCCACGTCAATGCCCGGTGGCTGGCCGCGAATCCGGTGCCAGGCGATCGCACCACGTGGGGCAGCTTCGAGATGCTTGCCGAGCGCTCGCTCGCAACCCAGAAGCAGATCGTCGAGGCCGCCGCCGCTCAGGCGAACGCCACCGGCACGCACAAACTGATCGGTGATTTCTGGGCCACCGGCATGGACGAGGCCGCGATCGAAGCCGCGGGAATCACGCCGATCCAGCCCCTGCTGGCCGAGGTGGACGCACTCGCCGCGTCCACCGATATCCCGGCCTTCCTGCGCAATGCGGCCAGCCGCGGCGCGATGGGGCTGGTGCTGTTCGGCGGTGAATCCGACTTCAAGGACAGCACGCAAGTCATCGGCTATGCGACGCCCGGCGGCCTCGGCCTGCCGGACAAGAGCTACTACGAAGGCGACACGCACAAGGCCGAGCGCGAGGCCTACCAGGCGCACATCGCCGCGACGCTGGAACTGGCCGGCGCCGACGAGGCGACGGCCGCGGCGCAAGCCGAGAAGGTCCTCGCCATCGAGACGGCCCTGGCCAAGGTGACGTACTCGAGCGAGGAACTCTCGCGCGACGTCTCCAAGTACTACAACCCGGTCAGCATCGACGCGGCCAACGCCATCACGCCGGCCTTCGACTGGGGCGCGTGGTTCGACGCCAACGGCGTGGCCCGCCCGGCGCAGTTCTCGCTGTCGAATCCCGACTTCTTCAAGACCCTCGACGGGATGTTCGCCTCGGTGCCGATGGAGGACTGGAAGGCTTACTTCCGCTTCCACACCGTCGACGGTCTGGCGCCCTTCCTGCCGAAGGCCTTCGCCGACCAGAACTTCGCCTTCTATGGCAAGACGCTGCGCGGCCAGGAGCAGCAGAAGGAGCGCTGGAAGCGCGTGCTCGACACGGTGAACGGCACCGTCGGCGAGGCGCTGGGCGAGCTCTACGTCGACGTCGCCTTCCCGGCCGAGAGCAAGGCGCAGATGGAGACGCTGGTCGCCAACCTCTCGACGGCGCTGAAGGCCCGCATCGAGGCGCTCGAGTGGATGACGCCGGAAACCAAGGCCAAGGCCCTCGAGAAGTGGGCCAGCTTCACGCCGAAGATCGGCTACCCGGACGCATGGCGCGATTGGTCAGGGCTCGCGACCACGCGTAACAGCTACGTCGGCAACATCTTGGCGGCCGCGCGGTTCAACCACGCGTACCAGATGGCGAAGATCGGCCAGCCGAAGGACCGCGGCGAGTGGGGCATGACGCCGCAGACGGTGAACGCCTACTACAACCCGCTGATGAACGAGATCGTCTTTCCGGCTGGCATCCTGCAGCCGCCGTTCTTCGACCCGAAGGCCGATCCGGCGCTGAATTACGGCGGCATCGGCGCGGTGATAGGCCACGAGATGATCCACGGCTACGACGACCAGGGCTCGCGCTTCGACGCCAAGGGCAGCTTCGCCAACTGGTGGCAGCCGGCGGACGCCGAGGGCTTCAAGAGCAAGACCACGATGCTGGTCGAGCAGTTCGACGCCTACGAGGCGCTGGCCGGCAAGAACGTCAACGGCAACCTGACGCTGGGCGAGAACATCGCGGATCTCGGCGGCCTCACGGTCGCACACGCGGCGATGGTGGCGGCCCAAGGCGCGGGTTACAGCGATCCGATGGTCGAGGGCCTGACGCAGGACCAGCGCTTCTTCGTCAACTGGGCCACGGTGTGGCGCCGCAGCTACACGGACAAGGAGCTGAACGTCCGCCTGGTCACCGACCCGCACGCCCCGGCCCGCTTCCGCGCCAACGGCGCACCGAGCAACATGCCGGCCTTCGCGGCGGCCTTCGGCTGCAAGGACGGCGATCCGATGGTGCGTCCGGAAGCGCAGCGCATCGCCATCTGGTAAGTGCGCGCCCCTTTCCGCCGGCCCACCTCGTGCCGGCGGATTCCAGCGGCCCGGCCCACGCCGGGCCGTTTTCTTTCCGGCCGCCCTCAGTGGTGCGCGTGTTCCCCAGCGTCGTCCTCGCCCTTGGAAGCGGTGACCGCGACATCGACGACGACTTCGTTGCCGCTCTCGAACACGAGGGTCACCGGCACCGTATCGCCCTCATTCCACGAGCGGGTCACGTCGATGAACATCAGGTGCTTGCCGCCCGGCTGGAACGTGGCCATGCCGTCGACCGCCAGCGGCACGCCGTCCTCGATCGGACGCATCTGCATCACGCCATCCACCTCGGCCATGTCGTGCAGCTCCACGCGGCCGACGCCCTCGGCCCGCGCCGCGACCAGCGTCTCCGGCTGCGTGGAGTGGTTCATCAGGTGCATGTATCCGGCGGCCACCGTCGCGCCCGGCGCCAGCGGACGCGACCAGGGCTCGTGCGCCATCAGGCCAACGTGCGCACTGGCAACGGGCTCCACCACCGGCGCGACAGCCTCGGACGCTGGTACCGGGTCGACGGCGGGTGCGGGCTCAGCCGTGCAGCCGGCGAGGACGAGGGCAAGGGCGGAAGCGAGGACGGCGGAAGTCAGGCGCATGGCGGGCTCGAGGTCGGTGGAGCGAGGAAAGGCGAAGGAAAATGCCGGGGATGCGACGCGAAATCTGCCGCATCGTCCGTTCAGGTGTAGTCGAGGGCCTGGGCCTTGCCGCCGAACACGCGGTAGGCGAACGCCGTATAGCCGATGATCACCGGCAGCACCACGCAGGCGCCGATGAAGATGATCATCAGCGACTCCGGCGCCGACGCCGCCTGCCAGATCGTGATGCGGTCGACGACGAGGTAAGGGAACAGGCTGTAGGCGAGGCCATAGAAGGCCAGGAGAAAAATGCCGATGGCGCCGGCGAACGGCACCCACGCGCCGTACTCGTTGCCCTCGGCGAGGCGCGTGGGCAGGCGCCGCAGGCTGCGGTCGACGATGAAGAACAGCACGGCGGTCGCGAGCGGGACGGGGGCCAGCACGACGACCCACGGCAGGGTGAACCACTTGTCGAAGATGCGCTCCGACAGCAGGGGCGTGGCGAGCGACACGGCCGCGATGCCGAGCGCGGTCAACCACAGGCTGCCGCGCGCCCAGCGCACGGCGTGCTGCTGCAGCGCGCCTTCGGTCTTGATGATCAGCCAACCCGCGCCGAGCAGCGCATAGCCGGCGACGAGGCAGACGCCGATCAGCGCACCGAACGCCATCGCCCACAGACCGCCCTCGAAGCCCATCACCAGCTGGCCAAGCATGTAGCCCTGCGCCAGCGTGGCGATCAGCGATCCGGCGTAGAACGCGCGGTTCCACGCCGCTTTGTGCTGCGCCTTGGCTTTCACGCGGAAATCGAAGGCCACGCCGCGCAGCGTGAGCCCGAGCAGCATCAGCGCCACGGGCAGGTAGAGCGCCGTGAGGATCGCCCCGTGCGCCATCGGGAAAGCCACCAGCAGGATGCCGACGCCGAGCACCAGCCAGGTCTCGTTCGCATCCCAGAACGGCCCGATCGACGCCACCATGCGGTCTTTGTGGGCATCGTCGGCGCGGCGCATCAGCACGCCCACGCCGAGGTCGTAGCCGTCCAGCACCACGTAGGCGAGCATCGCCAGGCCCATGACGACGGTGAAAGCGACCGGCAGCCACCCCGCCGGCGTGGCGAGGTCGGGCACGGCCGTGGCCAGTGCGAGGGTCGAAGCGATCGCGCCCATCTCAGGCCCCCTTGGCCGTCAGGCCCATCGCGGCATCGGCGAACGGCACCACGCCCGGGCCCTCCGCCTGCGGCGTTTCCGCACGCGTGCCGGCCTTGCGCGCCATGTAGAAGACCACGCTGATGTAGGCGGCCAGCAACACGGCGTACATCACGAGGTAGCCCACCAGCGTCAGCCCGATCATCGGTGCCGGCACCGCGCTCGCGGCATCGGCGGTGGTCAACACGCCCTGCACCAGCCAGGGCTGGCGGCCGATTTCCGTCGTGTACCAGCCGGCGATCACCGCGCCCCAGCCGGAGAAGGTCATGAGCACCAGCACGCGCGACAGCCACGGCGTCGGCTGCTGCTTGCGCTTCAGTACCCAGGCGCCCCAGAAGCCGACGGCGAGCATGGCCATGCCGATGCCGACCATGATGCGGAAGGCCCAGAACACCGGCGCCACCGGCGGATGCTGGCCTTCGAACTCGTTCAGCCCCTTCAGTTCGCCATTGGGGTCGTGGGTCAGGATGATGGAGGCAAGCTTCGGCACTTCCACCGCCATGTGCGTCTTGCCTGCCTCCTCGTCGGGGAAGCCGAACAGCACCAGGGGCACGCCACGCTCGGTTTCCCAGATGGCCTCGATGGCGGCGATCTTCTGCGGCTGATACTTCAGCGTGTTCAGGCCGTGGAAGTCGCCGAGCACGATCTGCACCGGGATCAGCAGCGCGCCCATGAACACGCCGGTGCGCATCGCCGCCAGCACCGCGGGCGCGCGGTCGCCGCGCAGCCAGCGGTAGGCCGAGAGGCCGGCCAGCAGGAAGGCCACGGTCAGGAAGGACGCCACCAGCATGTGGCTGAAGCGCCACGGCATCGACGGGTTGAAGACGATCGCCATCCAGTCGGTCGCGTGCGCCACGCCGTCGCGCAGCTCGAAGCCCTGCGGCGTGTGCATCCACGAATTCAGCACGATGATCCAAAAGGCCGACATCGTCGTGCCGAAGGCGACGAGGAAGGTGGCCAGTGTGTGGATGCGGTTGCCCACCCGCTTGAAGCCGAACAGCATGATCCCGAGGAAGGTCGCCTCGAGGAAGAAGGCCGTCAGCACCTCATACGCGAGCAGAGGGCCAGCAATGTTTCCGACGCGCTCCATGAAGCCCGGCCAGTTGGTGCCGAACTGGAAGCTCATGGTGATGCCGCTGACCACGCCGAGCGCGAAGCTGAGCGCGAAGACCTTCACCCAGAAGCCATAGGCGTCCATCCATTTCTGGTCGCCGGTCTTGCCGAAGCGCCACTTGAAGAACAACAGCACCCAGCCGAGCGCGATCGTGATGGTGGGGAACAGGATGTGGAAGCTGATGTTGGCCGCGAACTGGATGCGGGCGAGCAGCAGCGGATCGAGTGCGTCAAGCATGGCCTTTGCCTCCGATGAAGCGATCACGGGCGTCCAGCAACTTGCCGACCTTCTTGCCGAGCTTCATCAGCTCGACGAGGCGCTCCTGGTCCATGGCGCGCACTTCCTCGAACCAGCCCGTCGTCAGTTCGATCAGGTCGTGCATCTCGCGCATCCGCGCCTGCGCATGCCGGTCGGCGGAGTCCGACGGCGATTCGAGCAACGCGTCGCGGAGCATGGAGAGGGTCGGGTCGACTTCGCGTTTACGCCGCTCCTCGGCCAGGGTCTGGAAGATCGCCCAGACGTCCTCGGGCGCCGAAAAGTACTCGCGACGGTCGCCCGGCAGGTGCTGCAGCTTCACCAGCCGCCAGCTCTGCAGCTCCTTCAGCCCCATGCTCACGTTCGACCGCGAGAACGCGAGCGCCTCGGCGATCTCGTCCGCGTTGAGGGCCCGGGGCGACACGAACAACAAGGCATAGATCTGTCCGACCGTGCGATTGATGCCCCAGCGGCTGCCCATCTCGCCGAAATGGAGGACGAAGCGTTGGACCAGCGGACTGAGCATGGCGTTCACGTAGTTTCAGGAATTTCTGAAATTCTAGCGATGTCCGATCCGCGGCGCGTGAAGGGCCGACACGCCGTTCGACCGGCGTAAACTTGCGCCCCCACGGATTCCCGCCCGCCCATGCGCAAGCTCGCCCTGTCCGTCGCCCTCGCGGCGGCCGTCTTCGCCCTTTCCCCCGCCGCGGCGCAGAACCGGGGCGCCCGCCCCCCTGCCGTACCGCTGGCCTGCGCCGACTTCAACGGCCACGCCAACCACGCCTGGCGGCTGGCGAACCCGGCCTCGGCCGCCCAGCCGGAGCGCAGCCGACTGGCGGAGCTCGGCGCCAGCGCCGCGCAGAAGCAGGCCGCCATGCTGGCCGCTGCGGCCAGCAGCCCGCGGAACGACCAGGAAAAGCTGTTGGGGGCCTTCTGGGCCGCCGGCATCGACGAGGCCGGGCTGGATCGCCAGAGCGCCGCCGCCCTGCAGACGGTGCTGGCCCCGCTCGCCCAGCTTCGCCGACCGCGCGACCTCGCGAAAGCCGGCGGCGCCTACCACGCGCTGGGCATCGCGCCTATGGCGGAGTTCATCCGCCTCGAGGCGACCGAGGACGGCCGTCGCCCGCTCGCCGCGGTGCCGGCCGCGCTCGGGCTGATCGACCCGGCGTTCTACCTGTCGAATGAGGCCGAGGTCCGCACCCTGCTCGGCAAGTACCGGGCTTACGTCGAGGCCGTGCTCCGCGCCAGCGGCCTGCCCGACGTCGAGATCAGCCCGGCGTCGGAGGCGGTGCTCCAGATCGAGACGCAGCTTGCCCAAGCGCTGGCGGGCGAGGGCCCGGACGCGCGCAGCCGTGACACCCTGCGCGCGCAGGATCGTCGCTTCATCGCGCTCGGCTTCGCCGACCTGCTCAAGCAGCTCGGTGCCCGCAGCGAGGACCTCGTCGTCGTCAGCCCGGCCTACTTCGCCACGCTCGGGCAAATTGCCGGTGCGGAGCGGGACGCCCAGCGCCTGAAGTGGTACCTGCGGTTCCGCGTCATCCACCGCCTCGCACCGGAGCTCGGCAGCGACTTCCGCCGCGCCCATGGCGGGTTCTTCGCGCAGACCCTGCGCGGCCTTCCGGCCCCGCCGACGCGTGCCGAGCACATGGATGCCCTGCTGCGCCGGACCCTCGGCGGCCTCAACGACGCCGCGTTCATCGCCCGCTACGCCCCGGAACCGAGCCGCCAGCGCGCGACCGCGCTCGCCGAAGCGGTCCGCGCCGCCGCCGTCGACATGGTGGGCCGGGCCGGCGCCGCGGAAGACGCCGAACGCCTGAAGGCGGTGCGATTCGATATCGCCGGCAGCGGCGCGCCCACCTTCGACCCCACGGGGCTCGCGTTCCGCGCCGACGACCACGTCGGCAACCTGCTCCGCTACGGTCGCTGGGCGGAGGCACGGATGCTCGCCGACCAGCCGCTCGGCATCGACCCGCTCCCCGCGCGCCGGCCCGCCGTGCAGTGGCTGACCGGCACCGAAACGCTCGCGATCTCAGCCGCGGCGCTCGCCCCCCCGTTGCTCGGCGACCCCGGCAGCGCAACGGACGCCGCGGACTACGGCGCCCTGGGCGCGCTCATCGGCCATGAGCTGGCCAAGCGCCTGACGCCCGGCAACCGCGGCGCCGCACTCGGCCCGCTCTACAGCGGGTTCCAGGCCGCCCCCGGCCTGCGCGTCGACGGCGCCCGCACCCTGCCGATGAACCGCGCCGACCTTGCCGGCCTCGAATTCGCCTGGGCCGCCTTCACCAAGGCGCAGCCGCAGGCGGATGCCAACACGAAGAAGGCCTTCTTCACCGCTTGGGCGAACCTCTGGGCGAAGACCCAGACCACCGAGGCGCTTCGCGCCGAAGTGCAGACCTCGCCGT
>JAIXTZ010000304.1 GCA_027483745.1 Lysobacteraceae bacterium | reverse complement strand
GTTGCCGAAGCGCAGGGCGAGCAGGTTCTGCACGCCTTCCTTGCCGAGGTAGTGGTCGACGCGGAACACCTGCGCTTCGCGGAACACCTTGGCGACCGACTCGTTGATGGCGATCGAGCTGGCGAGGTCGTGGCCGATCGGCTTCTCGAGCATCACGCGCATGCGCGCATCGGCGACGCCGCCGGCGGCCAGCGCCTCGCAGATCGGGCCGTAGAACTTCGGTGCCGTGGACAGATGCACGAGGGTGTCGCCCTCGCCGCGCAGCGCGGCGATGCGGGCGGCCAGGGCGGCCAGGGCCGCGGGGTCGTCCACCGAGCCGGCCTGGTAATCGCAGCGGCCCAGCAGGCGCTCGAGCGCGGATTCGTTGCATTCGCCGGCGGCCACGGCCTTGCCGATCGACTCCGCCACGTTGGCGCGGAAGCCCGCGGCGTCCATCGCACTGCGGGCGGTGCCGAGGATGCGCAAGGCCGGTGGGAGCAGCCCGTCGCGCTCCAGGGCGTACAGCGAGGGGAGCAGCATGCGCTGGGCAAGGTCGCCGGTGGCGCCGAACAGCACGAAGAGCGAAGCGTCCTGGGTCATGGAGCACTCGGTGGTGGCTTGACCCCACAGCGTAATCCTTCGGCTCGGAGACCGCCCGGAGGGTCTCGGAGGCGCAAACGTATTCATCGTCGGCGGGACGCCATCGCTATACTCGCCGGCATGAGAACGATCCGCCCGCTGCTCCCGATGCTCCTTGCCTGCGTTCTGCTCGCCGCCTGCGGCAACAAGGGCGATCTCGTGCGTCCCGAGCCCCAGGCCGGCGCGCCCGCGGACGCCGGAGCGGCCGCCGGATGAGCCGCCCGGCGCCGCCGCGCCGCCGCTTCAGCAAGATGCATGGCGCGGGCAACGATTTCGTCGTGCTCGACCTGCGCGACGGTTCGTCGCCGCCGACGCCGGCCGAGGCGGCGAGGATGGCCGACCGCCATCGCGGCATCGGCTTCGACCAGCTGCTCACCATCGAACCGCCGGCGACACCGGGCGCGATCGCCGACTACCGCATCTGGAATGCCGACGGCAGTGCCGCCGGACAGTGCGGCAACGGGGCGCGCTGCGTCGCGGCCTGGCTGCGGCGCGACGGCACGGCCCGGGCGGCGCGTTTCGCGATGGGCAGCCCGGCCGGACGCATCGAGGCCGAGGCGCTCGACGACGGCAGCGTCCGCCTGGCGATGTCGGTGCCGGTGTTCGCCCCGGCGAGCATCCCCCTGGTGGCGCCGGGCGAAGCGGCCCGCTACGTGGCCGAGGGCCCGTTCGGGGTGTTGGCGTTCGGGGCGGCGTCGATGGGCAATCCGCACGCCCTCATCGAAGTGGCCGCCAGCGCGGACGGCTTGCCGGGTAGCGCCCTTGCGGCCGTCGATGCCGCGGGCATCGGCGCATGGCTGCAGCGCAGCGGCCGCTTCCCCGACAGCGTCAATGTCGGTTTCGCGGAAGTGCTGGCCCCTGGCCACATCGCGCTGCGCGTCTTCGAGCGTGGCGTGGGCGAGACGCTGGCCTGCGGCAGCGGCGCGTGCGCGGCCGTCGCCATCCTCGTGCGGCAAGGCCGCGTCGACCGCGCCGTGCGCGTCGACCTGCCCGGCGGCACCCTGCACATCGACTGGCCGTCCGACGACGCGCCGGTGGTCATGCGCGGCCCGGCCGCGTTCGTCTTCGAGGGGGAGTGGTGGGATGAGGGAGCCGATGCCCATGGCTGAGGAGCGCAACGCGCGCAGTGAGGCCCACGAAGTGGCGCAGTGGCTGCGCCGCCACCCGCGCTTTCTGGAACAGTTTCCCGACCTCGCGGTCACGCTCGTCGTGCCCAAGGACGGCGGGGCCAGCGCCTCGCTGGCCGGCTACCAGCTGGAGGTGCTGCGCGAGAAGAACCGCGAGCTCACGCGGCGCCTGCATGAACTGTCCGGCAACGCGCAGGACAACGAGCGTCTCGCCGTGCGGACGCACCAGCTCACGCTGGCCTTGATGCGCGCCGGCAGCGCCGCCGACACGCTGCGCGCGATGGTGGCGTGCTTGAGCGAGGATTTCGCCGGCGACGCGGTGCGCGTCACGTCGTTGGTCCCCGTGTATGGCCTCGGCGACGCGCCGTGGTGCCAGGTGGTGCCGGCCGCGGACCCGAGGATGGCCGCCTTCCACGAGGCGATGGCCGGCGGCGAGCCGCTGTGCGGCCGCTTGTCGCCGGAGCGCCAGGCCTTGCTGTTTGGCGACGCCGCGCCTCGCGTGGCCTCCTGTGCCGTGCTGCCGGTGGCCGGCGTGGGTCTTGTGGCCGTGGGCAGCGTTGATCCGAACCGGTTCTTCCCCGGCATGGGCACGCTGTTCCTCCGGATGATGGCCGAGGCCCTCGCCACCGCGATGGGGCGTGCTTCGCCGCGATGAACGCGACGGTGGGCGGTGACGGCGCCGGTGGCGGCTCGCCGCTCGACATGGCGCTCGCGCGCTTCCTCGACCACCTCGCCGTCGAAAAACAGGCCTCGCCGCACACGCTGGACGCCTACCGCCGCGACCTCGCTGCGCTGCGAACGTGGGCCGGCACGCAGGGCTTCGCCGAATGGGGCGGGATCGACGG
>JAIXTZ010000229.1 GCA_027483745.1 Lysobacteraceae bacterium | reverse complement strand
GTCATCGATGGAGCTCGGGAAAAACTGCTCGCCTCCGAGCGCGAGCGCTTCCTGAAGGAAGAATGGCCGCAGGTGCTGGCACGCATCGAGCGCCTCGGCCTGAAGCCCGAGCAGCTGCTGGCGGCCAAGCCGATCAATGGAGCCCACGCATGAGCGCGATGACCGTCTCCGCCCGCGGCCTGGCCAAGCGCTACGGCAAGTCCGTCGCCGTCGACCGCATCGATTTCGACATCGCCCCGGGCCGCATCGTCGGCCTCATCGGCCCGAACGGCTCCGGCAAGACCACCACGCTGAAAGCCATGCTCGGCCTGATCGATTTCGAGGGCGACCTGAAAGTGCTGGGCCACGACCCTCGCACCCAGCGCGATGCGCTCATGAAGGACGTGTGCTTCATCGCCGACGTGGCGGTGCTGCCGCGCTGGATCAGCGTCGCGCAGGCCATCGACTTCGTCGCCGGCGTGCACCCGCGCTTCAACCGCGAGAAATGCCAGGCCTTCCTCGCCCACACCAAGCTCGACCCGAAGATGAAGGTCAAGGCGATGTCCAAGGGCATGATCGTGCAGCTGCACCTCGCACTGGTCATGGCCATCGACGCCAAGCTGCTGGTGCTGGACGAACCGACGCTCGGCCTCGACATCCTCTATCGCAAGCAGTTCTACAAGGACCTGCTGGAGCGCTACTTCGACGAGGAGAAGACGATCATCGTCACCACCCACCAGGTGGAGGAGATCGAGCACATCCTCACCGACCTCGTCTTCATCCGCGACGGCAAGCTGGTGCTCCAGGCGACGATGGATGACGTGGGCGAGCGCTTCCACGAAGTGATGGTCGGCAGCGACAAGGCCGAGGCCGCCCGCGCGCTCAAGCCCATCGACGAGCGCAGCGTCTTCGGCAAGACCGTCTTCCTGTTCGACGGCCAGCCGCGCGACCGCCTGGCCGAGCTGGGCGAGCTCCGCACCCCGGGCGTCGCCGACCTGTTCGTCGCCACGATGAAAGGAACCTACGCATGAACACCTTCCCCACCCTGCTGAAGCGCGAGTTCTGGGAACACAAGGGCGGCATGCTCTGGGCGCCCGTGGTGGTCGGCGGACTGATGCTCGGCGCCGCCGGCATCAGCGCCGCCATCGGCATCGCCGCGAAGGACGGCAGCTTCCGGGTCAACGGCGAGCGCGTCGTCACCGACGGCACGCTTCTGGCCACGCAGACGCAGCAGCAGATCGCCGAGGGCCTGGCCTTCGCCATCGTGCCCTCGATGGCCCCGCTGGCCGCGGTGCTGGCCTTCGTGGTGCTGTTCTACGCACTCGGTTCGCTCTACGACGACCGCCGCGACCGCAGCGTGCTGTTCTGGAAGTCGATGCCGGTCTCGAACGCTGCCACGGTGCTCTCGAAGCTCGCCTCGATGGCCTTGGTTACTCCGCTGATCGCCGCTCTGGTGGGCATCGTGGTCGGCACCTTGGTGGCCATCATCGCCGCACTGACGATGTCCGCCTTCGGTGCCAACCTGCTCCCCAGGTTGCTCGCCACGAGCGAGTTCTACCTGGCGCCGCTCGCCGTGCTCGCCGTGGTCCCGGTGTACGCCCTGTGGGTCCTGCCGAGCATCGCGTGGTGCATGGTCGTCTCGGCCTGGGCCAAGCGCGCGCCCTTTCTGTGGGCCGTTGGCACCCCGGTGCTGGCGGGCATCCTGCTCTCCTGGCAGCAGGCGATGTTCGACCGCGACCTCGGTGCCGAATGGTTTTGGGAGAACATCGTCGGGCGCCTGTTCGGCAGCTTCCTGCCCGGCATGTGGTTCGCCTTCTCGGAGAACTGGGAGCGCGTCGACGACTTCCAGCCCACCGAGCAGAGCGTCTTCGAGCTGGTCTCGATGAGCTATGCCAGCCTCGCGGCGCCCTCGCTGTGGATCGGCGTGGCCGTGGCCGCCGCTCTCCTCGCCGTCGCCATCCGTTTGCGCCGCTGGCGCGAAGACGCCTGATGCCCTCCGGTGCCCGGCCTCCGCCGGGCACCCTGCCCCCGAATCGGAGACCGCACGATGTCCACCCCAATCCCCCGCACCCTGCTTCGCCCCTTGCTGCTCGCAACGGCCTGCGCCTTGGCCTTCCCCTCCATGGCCGCCGACCGTTGCGAGCACTCCCGATCCGAGACGCCCGCGCTGGATCTCAATGGCATCACCCGCGTGGTCGTCGAGATCGGCGCGGATGAGCTGGTGGTCGAGCCCGGCCAGCCCTCGCTGGCGGTCCGCCACTGCGCGTCCACGGCCGACCTCTTGTCGAGCAGTCGCTTCACCGTCGAGCGCCGTGGCAACACGCTGCATCTCGGCGAAGGCGGTAGCCACATCTCCATCAGCCTCTTCGGGGGCAGCAGCTACACCTGGCGTGACGTCCGGCTGACGCTCCCCGCGAACCTGCCGGTCGCTCTGGACGTCGGTTCGGGCGACGCCGCGGTGCGCGGGCTCTCGTCGATCGCGATCGACCTCGGCTCCGGCGACGTGGCGCTGCATCAGGTCGGTCGCGTGGAAGCCGACGTAGGCTCCGGCGATCTCGCGGTCGACGGCGCCACCGCCGTGGCGGTGGATGTCGGCTCCGGCGACGCCGTGTTGAGGCGCGTCCAGGGCGAGGTGCGCGCGAGCGTCGGCTCCGGCGATGTCGAGATGGCCGACGTTGGACCCTTGGCCTCGCTGTCGGCCGGCTCCGGTTCGATCCGCGCCGACGGCGTGCGCGGTGACGCCTTCGTCCGCTCGGTCGGCTCGGGCGACGTCGCCCTGCGCGGCGTGCGCGGCGCGGTTCGCGTCGACGACGTCGGCTCCGGCGATGTCGACGTCCAGGACGTGGGTGGCGACGTGATCGTCTCCGACAAGGACACGCTGGACAGCGTGGAAACGCGCGGCGTCTCCGGCCGCATCATCGTGGGCGGCTGACGCCCGGACACCCGAAGGAGAACCGACATGCCGAAGACTCACATCACCCGCAACGTCACGCTCATCGCACTGGCGATCGTCGCCACCGCCTGCGGCGAGGCCGCGCAGAGCACCGCCGAAAGCATCGCCAACGAGACCCGCAAAGGCATCGCCGAAGCCACGGCCCCGGGCGGCGAAGTCGACCAAGCCCTGGCCGAAGCGCGCCGCAAGCTCCACGAGGAGAACCTCACGCTTGAGCAGGAGGGCGTCGCCGCCAAGGCCGAGCTCACGCCGCAGGGCGACCTGCTGATCAATGGTGTCGCGGTGCCTTTATCGGCGGAGCAGCGCGCGGCCGCCCTCGCCTATCGCACCAAGGTGCTGGAGCTCGCCGAGGCCGGGATGGTGATCGGAAAACAGGGCGCGGCGATTGGCGGCGAAGCGGCGGCCCTCGCCATCGAGAGCCTGTTCAAGGGCGGCGCAGGCGACGCGACGGCGAAGATCGAAGCCGAAGCGAAGAAGATCGAAGCCGCCGCGCTCGCGCTCTGCCGCAGTGCCGAAGGCCTTCGCGAGACGCAGGAGCGGCTGGTGGCCCTCGTGCCCGAGTTCTCGCCCTATGCGAAGTCGTTCCAGATCACCGGCGACTGCGAGACGTCCGATGCCTCGGGCGCTTCCGATGCGCCCGAGGCGGCCGCGCCGCTCACCACCTGAGCATGCCGGGCGCCTCCGCCACGTGGCGCCTGAGGCTGGCCGCCGTCGCGGCCGGCCTCGTCGCCCTGCACCTGGGCGCGGAGTGGGCAAAGGGCGGCATCGTCAGCCACCATTTCCTCGCCGACCCCTCGATGCCGGCGATTTCGAACGCTTGGGGCCTCGTGTGGTTGCCCCTCTTGGCGGCGCTCTATGCGCCATCCATCCGACACCGCGCCATCGGGGCGGGGCATCGCGCGCGATGGCGGTCGGGCATCGTCGCCGGACTCCTCGGCGGCCTCGCGGCAGGCGGGACCGTCGCCGCCTTCGTCATGCTCGGCCCCGACGTCGACGGGACATGGCTCCTTGGCGGCTTGTTCGCTCTGTCGCTCGCCTTCCCCGTGTGGCGCGGCGAAATCGTGCTGGGCTTCCTTGTCGGCGCCATGGTGGCGATCGGCGCGATCCTGCCTTCGCTCTTCGCGTTTGCCTTCTCGATGATTTCCATCACCGTGCATCGCGGTCTGATTCCCGCGTTGCGGCATCTCGTCCGGCGCCGCCACCTTCGATAGCGCGGCAGGCGCCGGACGCCGCCGTTTCGCGTGACGTACTGGGAGAATCACGTGCCGACCCCAAGCGCCCTTCGAACCCGATGGTTCTACGGAACCTTGTTCATCGTTGGCATCGCGACCTTCCTGGTCCACGAGTCTGCGCATTGGCTGGCAGGCGCGGCGCTCGGCCACGACATGGTGGCGACGTTGAACTCGGTGCGATCCACGGGCCCGGTCAGCGTCCGCGACCAGATGCTCATCACCGCGGCCGGGCCGATCATCACGATCGGCCAGGCGCTCATCGGGTTCTGGCTGGTCGCGCGATCGCGTTCGCCGCTAGGATTCGCGCTGCTCTACAGCGCTTGCTTCATGCGGGTGCTCGCGGCCGGCATCAGCGTGGTCCAACCGAACGACGAGGCGAAGATCAGCCTCGTGCTCGGACTCGGCCCATGGGCCGTTCCGCTCATCGTCGTGGTGGGCCTGATGGGCCTCGTCGTGACGGCCAGTCGACGCTTGCGACTGACCGCACGAGACCACCTGCTGTGCTACGTCGTCGCCTCCGTCGCCACGACGCTCATCGTTGGCGTTGACATGATGCTCTAGCGAGGGCGCTGGCCGCCGTGGATCAGCGCACCACGTGCCACTGCGTCTGCCGGCCGGCGAGGTAGATCACCCGCTCGCCCTCGAACAGCGCGCCCTGCTCCAGCTTGATCCGCACCCACTGGCCGCCCCACTCGGGCACGGCCTGCGCGATGTTGCCTTCGATGGCGTAGACGGTGTTCGCATGCAACGGCCACTCGCCGGTGTCCGCGTTCAGGCCCGGGTTGTCCCACATGCCGATGGTCGGGCCCGGGGCGTGCCCGAAGAAGCCCAGCGGGTGCGTGTAGGTGTTGCTGGTGATGCCGGCCTTCGCGGCGGCCTCGCGGGTGCGCTGCAGGATGTCGTTGCCGGTACGCCCGGCCACGAACTGCGCGGTGAGCAGATCCTGCCAGCGGTTGCCGGTGGCGAGCGCGCGCTTCAGTCCTTCCGGCACGTCGACCTCGCCCGCATTGGGCACGTAGGCCATCTCCTGCGTGTCGGTGCAGAGCTTCAGGTAGCAAATGCCGACGTCGGTGTGCAGCACGTCGCCGGGGCGGATCACGCCGCTCTCGCCGCAAAACGGGTTCTCCGCATCGCAGGCGAGGCCCGGACGCTGCAGGTTGACGTCCGGCATGAACCAGATCGGCAGGCCGAGCGACTCGAAGCGTTCGCGGATGTACCAGCGAACGTCGTCGGTGGTGGTGACGCCGGGCGTGATCACGCGCGCGCTGAAGGCCTCCGCGATCACGCCGCGGGCGATGCCCATGATGTGCGGGTAGACCTCAAGCTCGCCCGGCGAACGGGTTTCCAGCCAGCGGATGACAAGGCCCTCCGCGGGGACCAGTCGGTCGTCGAATCCCTCCGGCAGGACTTCGCGCAGGCGTTTCTCAAGCCCGGCCGTGAGGCCGTCGGCCACCGGCCAATGGCGCGAGACGTTGATCCCGATGCGCTTCGGATCCTTCGCGGCGATCAGCTCGCCCAGCGCCTTCCACTGCGCGTCGAGATCGCCGCCCGACCACGTCGACTCGTAGGGCGCGCCCAGCGGGTAGCGGTTCACCGCGAGCCGCTCGACCGTGCCTTCGGGCTTGCGGTGGAACACCAGCATCGTCGTGCGCCTTGCCGCGAAGCTCGGCTGGGGCACGAGGGTGAAGTAGACCGGGTCTTCGGCGTACTCGCGGTTCAAGACGAGCCACATGTCCAAGCCGGCTTCGGCCATCAGCGCCGGCAGCAGGGTCTCGATGCGCTCGGTGAGCATCCGGTTCTCGGGCTCGATGCGGTCGCGCGGGGCCAACACGGCGAAATCATCGGCCGATTCGATCACCCGGCCCTGCTCGAATGGGGTCGCCGACGGCGCCGCGGCGGCCAGGGTCGGCAGGAGAACCAACAGGATTGAGGCGAACAGGGCGGCGCGCATCGGCATGGACATCGACGGGTCTCGGGTTCCGGGGCCTTGATCCTAGGCGACAATGGCGGCCTGTCCAGCCACCGGCCTGCCCCACCGCCATGTCCCGACAATGGGTCAACGCCGCCATCGCGGCCCTCGAAGCCGACTTCCAGCGCTCGGCCGACACCCACCTGATCCGCCTCGACCTGCCGGCCTACCCAGGCATCCCGCTGTACTTCAAGGACGAGAGCTCGCACCCCACCGGCAGCCTCAAGCACCGCCTCGCGCGCTCGCTGTTCCTGTACTCGCTGTGCAACGGCTGGCTGCGCGAGGGGCAGACGGTCATCGAGGCCAGCAGCGGCAGCACGGCGGTCTCGGAGGCCTATTTCGCGCGACTGGTCGGCCTGCCCTTCATCGCCGTGATGCCGAACACCACCTCGCGCGAGAAGATCGCGCGCATCGAGTTCTACGGCGGGCGCTGCCACATGATCGAAGGCGCCGATGTCAGCGCGGCCTCGCGCGCCTTGGCTGCCGAGATCGGCGGCCACTTCATGGACCAGTTCACCTACGCCGAGCGGGCCACCGACTGGCGCGGCAACAACAACATCGCCGAGTCGATCTTCGAGCAGCTGAAACTGGAGCCCCACCCCTGCCCGCGTTGGATCGTCGTTTCAGCCGGCACGGGCGGCACGGCGGCCACGATCGGCCGCTACATCCGCTACCAGCCCACCCGCAACGCCTGCACGAGGCTGGCGGTCGTCGATCCGGAGTACTCGGTGTTTTTCGACGCCTTCAAGGACCGCAAGCGCTGCCACCGCCTCGACCGCGGTTCGCGTATCGAAGGCATCGGCCGGCCGATCGTCGAGGCCAGCTTCCTCCCCGAGACCATCGACCGGATGGTCAAGGTGCCCGACGCGCTGAGCCTCGCGGCGATGCGCGTGCTGGCCGGCCTGCTGGGGCGCAAGGTCGGCGGCTCGACCGGCACCAACTTCGTCGGCGCCCTGCAGGTGATGAGCGAGATGAAGGCCAAGGGTGAGACCGGCGCCGTCGTCACCCTGATCTGCGATGGCGGCGAACGGTATCTGGACACCTACTACAACGATGCGTGGGTGGCGGCGCAAGGTCATGATCTCCGCCCGCATGCAACCGCCGTGTCGGCGATGGTCGGTGGCGGGCGCTTCGAACTACCGGTGGATGTCGCCGGCTGAACCCGGCCCGGCGACGCCACCGGGCCGGGGGCCCGGTCAGAACGTCCAGCTCGCGCGGCCGTACCAGAACGCGCCGTTGCTCCCGATCGGCGAGAGCACGTCGTAAGGCAGGTTGCCGAAGTAGGCGATGTCGTCGATCGAGCGGTCGGGGTAGTTGTCGGTCAGGTTCTGGCCGCCGACCGCCACGGTCCACGCATCGCTGATCGCATAGGCCACCTCGGCATCGACCTGCCACTCGGCGCCATAGGTCTGGCGCGGCTCGAAGCCGCCGCCGAAGTCGAACACGCGGGTGGCGCTGCCGTGGCGCGTCACGCGGCCCAGCACCGACCAGGCGGCGCGGTCCCAATTCGCCGTCAGCACGGCGCGGGTGCGCGGCGCGGCGTCGGTCAGGGTGTTGCTCTCCTCGACGCCGATCACGCGGTAGCCCGGCACCAGCGTGCGCGGCACGGCGGGCGTGTCGGCCAGGCGCTGGATCTCGGTTTCGGCATAGCTCCACGCGGCATTGATCCGCAGATCGCCACCCGCGGCCTCGCCCTGCCAGTTCGCCACCAGCTCCGCGCCCTGCGTTCGGAGGTCGGCCGCATTGACGAAGAAATTGACGCTCTGCACGCCGCCCACGCCGAAGTTCGTCTGCACGAAGTTGGTCAGCGCCGTGCCGGTGATGCGCTCCGACAGCGCGACGCGGTCGTCGACGTCGATCTGGAACACGTCGAAGCTCGCATCGAAGCCGCCGGCCAGCTGGACGGTCACGCCCAACGACAGGTTCAGCGCGGTCTCGGGGTCGAGGTCCTGGGCGCCAAGGCCTCGGGCGATGCGGTTGTTCACCGAAAGCAGGCGGCCCTGCAGCAGGCGGCCGGAGGCGTCGTATCCGGTGCTGGTGGCCTCGAAGCCGATCTGCGAAAGCGACGGCGCGCGGAAGTTGCGCGAGGCCGAGCCGCGCAGGGCGACGGTGTCATTGAGGGCGACGCGCGCCGCCAGCTTGCCGGTGAGCTCGCCGCCGAAATCGCTGTAGTCCTCGTAGCGCAGGCCGGCGTCCGTGGTCCACGCGTTGCCCCATTCGGTGGAGACATTGGCGTACAGCGTGGCGACGTCGCGCGACAGGTTCGCGACGTCCTGGGGCGTCAAGCCGCCGCCCGCCTGCGCACCGGTCGGGCTGGTGGTGAGCGGGCCGGCCGCGTAGGACGCGGGATCGCCAGCGCCGGTTTCGTAGGTCTCCCGGCGGAACTCGGTGCCCAGCGCCAGCGTGTGGGTCACCGCAGCGCTTTCGAACACCCGCGAGGCGTCCAGGTTGAACAGCGTCTGGTCGAAACGGTAATCGCCGACGCGGAACTGCGTCGGGCTGGCGGTGCCCAGCGAGGCGTTCAGCGAGTTCCGCAGGCGATAGGTGAAATCGTTGCGGCCGAGGTTGAGGCTGGCATCGAGGTCCCAGGCGCCAGCCCGCGTGCGCAGCCCCGCGACACCGGCCACGTCGAGGTTCTCGCCCACCGACACCGGCCGGTAGCCGTTCGGATAGACGCTGCGGAGGTTGGCCGAGCCATCCGGGTAGCGGAAGAAGTTGGCGCCCTCGGTGTCGGACTGCTGGTAGGTGCCGAAAGCGTAGAGCTCGCTGGCCTCGCCCACCGGCAGCCCGGCGTTGAACCACACGCCGAAGCGCTTGGATTCCCCATCACCGAGTGCGAAGTTGCGACGACCGCGCAGCGCGAGGTTGGCCGGCGTCTGGTCCTCGAAGAACGGGATCTGGTCGAAGCCCGCACGGTTGGTGGGCTCGCGGCGGTTCACTTCGATGCCGGTACGCAGGAAGCCCTCGCCGCCCAGCACGGTGCCGATCTG
>JAIXTZ010000118.1 GCA_027483745.1 Lysobacteraceae bacterium | reverse complement strand
TCCCAAGCCTTCTGCGCCTTGGCCATGTCGGTCAGGGTGGTCGGGCAGACGTCCGGGCAGGACACGAAGCCGATGAACACCACGGTCCAGCGGCCGCGCAGGGTGTCCGCGCTGACCGGGCCGTCGGCCGACAGCAACTCGAACGACGGGATCGCGCGCGGCGTGGGGTAGGGCGTGATCGCCTCGAAGGCGGGCAGGTCAGAACCGCCATCGCGCGACAGCCAGCGCTCGCCGGCCAGCAGGCCGAGTCCGGCGAACACGGCCGCGACGATCACCAGCAGAAAGGTCCGATTGAACATGGAAATGCCGCCAAACCATCAGGATCAAGGCCGCAAAGTATAGGGGCGCTGGCTATACTCGGGCGCTTGTCCCGTGAAGCCCGCCCAGGGCCGTTGAGCCGCATGCCTGCCGAACTCCAGACGATCATCGACCTCATCCGCTACGGCGCGAGCCGCTTCGGAGAGGCCGGCCTGACCTTCGGCCACAGCTACGACAACGCCATGGACGAGAGCACCCAGCTGGTGCTCCACGCCCTTCACCTGCCGCACGACCTCAACCCGATCTACGGCCAGTCGCGCGTCACCGCCGAGGAGAAAGTGAAGGTGCTGGCCCTGTTCCAGCGCCGCATCCACGAGCGCGTGCCGGCCTGCTACCTCACCGGCGAGGCCTGGTTCGCCGGGCTGTCGTTCAAGAGCGATTCTCGCGCCCTGGTGCCGCGCAGCCCGATCGCCGAGCTCATCCTCAACGGCTTCCAGCCGTGGATCGGCGACGTCGAAGTGCGCGACGCGCTCGACATCTGCACCGGCGGCGGCTGCATCGCCATCGCCATGGGCCACTACAACCCGGATTGGAACGTCGACGCCGTCGACCTCAGCCCCGAGGCCCTGTCGCTGGCCCGCGAGAACGTCGAGCGCCTCGACGCCCGCAACGTCACGCTGCACCACGGCGACCTCTACGGCCCGCTGGTCGGCCGCCACTACGACCTGATCGTCACCAACCCGCCCTACGTCACCAACGCCGAGACCGACGCGCTGCCGGCCGAGTATTCGCACGAGCCGGAGATGGCCCTGCGCGCGGGTGATGACGGCCTCGACCTGGTGCTGAAGATCCTCCGCGACGCCCCGCTGCACCTCCGCAAGCACGGCGTGCTGATCTGCGAGGTCGGCGAGAGCCAGCAGCACCTCGAGCGCCTGCTGCCCGACGTGCCCTTCGCGTGGATCGAGTTCAAGGTGGGGCAGATGGGCATCTTCGCCCTGCACCACGACGACCTCGTCGCCCACCACGCCGAAATCGCCCGCTTGGCGAGCCAACGCCCCTGAGCACGGACGCCTGACGCGCATGGCCAGCAACACCTTCGGGCAGCTCTTCGCGGTCACCACCTTCGGCGAAAGCCACGGCCCGGCCATCGGCTGCGTCATCGACGGTTGCCCGCCGGGCCTCGCCATCGCGCCGGAGGAATTCCGCGCCGACCTCGAGCGCCGTGCCACCGGCCGCTCGCGCCACACCTCGCAGCGCCATGAGGCCGACGAGGTCGAGATCCTCTCCGGCGTGTTCGAGGGCAAGACCACGGGCACGCCGATCGCCCTGCTGATCCGCAACACCGATGCGAAGTCGAAGGACTACGCCAAGATCAGCGAGCAGTTCCGCCCCGGCCATGCCGACTACGCCTACTGGCAGAAGTACGGCATCCGCGACCCGCGCGGCGGTGGCCGCAGCTCGGCGCGCGAGACGACGATGCGCGTCGCGGCCGGCGTCATCGCCAAGAAGTGGCTGCGCGAGCGCTTCGGCGTCACCGTGCGCGCCTGCGTCAGCCAGCTGCATACGACCACGCCGCGTGCGTGGGATTGGTCGTCCGTCGAGGACAGCCCGTTCTTCTGGCCGGACGCCGCCCAGGTGCCCGAGCTCGAGGCCTTCATGGACGCGCTGCGCAAGTCCGGCGATTCCGTCGGCGCCCGCGTCCGCGTCGAAGCCCTGGGCGTGCCGTCGGGTTGGGGCGAACCGATCTACGGCAAGCTCGATGGCGAGCTCGCGGCCGCGATGATGTCGATCAACGCGGTGAAGGGCGTCGAGATCGGCGCTGGCTTCGCCAGCGTCGGCCAGCTCGGCACCGAGCACCGCGACCTGATGCACCCGGACGGCTTTGCCAGCAACCACGCCGGCGGCGTGCTGGGCGGCATCAGCACGGGGCAGGCTGTCACCTGCGAGGTCGCCTTCAAGCCCACCTCCAGCCTGCGCTTGCCGGGTCCGACCGTGGACGTGCACGGCAATGCCGTCGAGGTCATCACCACCGGCCGCCACGACCCCTGCGTGGGCCTGCGTGCGCCGCCGATCTGCGAGGCCATGATGGCCCTCGTGCTGATGGACCAGGCCCTGCGCCATCGCGCCCAGTGCGGCGACGTCGGCGAGGTCGCGCCGCGCGTCGCGGGCGCCGGCGGCGGGAAACTTGAGCGAAAACCCTAGCCTCGGGCGTCACGCTTCCGAGGCCCGGGGCCGCTGATTCCGCGACGCGGGCGCCTTGCCCGCGCGCCCTGCGCTGGCGCGTCGCGCCGCGCACCCGCAACGCTCAACGCACACGAATCGAAAAGGACAAACCATGTCGAACCGCTTCAAGGTCGCCGTCGTCGGCGCCACCGGCGCCGTCGGTGAAACCATGCTCTCCATCCTCGCCGAGCGGAAGTTCCCCGCCAGCGAGGTCATCGCCCTCGCCAGCGAGCGTTCCGCCGGCAACAAAGTCGATTTCGGCAACCACAAGCTCACCATCCAGGACCTCGCCACCTTCGACCCGACGGGCGTGGACTTCGCCCTGTTCTCGGCCGGCGGCGACATCTCGCGCGAGTACGCGCCGAAGTTCGCCGCCGCGGGCGCCATCGTCATCGACAACAGCTCGGCCTTCCGCATGGATGCCGACGTGCCGCTGGTCGTGAGCGAAGTGAACCCGGAGGCGTTGGATTCGATCCCGCGCGGCATCGTCGCCAACCCGAACTGCTCGACGATGCAGATGGTCGTCGCGCTGAAGCCGATCTTTGATGCCGTCGGCATCACCCGAATCAATGTCGCCACCTACCAGTCGACGTCGGGCGCCGGCCGCTCGGGCCCGGAGGAGCTCGGCCGCCAGACCGCCGCACTGCTGCGCTTCGAGGACCCGAACCCGACGCGTTTCCCGGTGCAGATCGCCTACAACCTGATCCCGCAGATCGATGCGTTCACCGACAACGGCTACACCAAGGAAGAGATGAAGCTGGTCCACGAGACCCGCAAGATCCTTGGCGACGCCAGCATCCAGGTGAACCCGACGGCGGTACGCGTGCCGGTGTTCTTCGGCCATTCCGAGGCCGTGCACCTCGAGACCCGCGACAAGGTCACCGCGGCGCAAGCGCGCGCCCTGTTGGAGAAGGCGCCCGGCATCGAGGTGGTCGACAACCCCGCCAACGGCGAGTGGCCGACGCCGGTGACGCATGCCTCCGGCAGCGATCCGGTCTACGTGGGCCGCATCCGCGAGGACATCTCCCACCCGCGCGGCCTCTCGCTGTGGATCGTGGCCGACAACATCCGCAAGGGCGCGGCCCTGAACGCGGTGCAGGTCGCCGAGCTGCTGGCGGCGAAGCGCGGCTGACCGAAATCCTTGGCGGATCAGGGGCATTCGGCTTACTGTTGCGGCGGTTTTCAAGTGTTGACGTTCGGCCGGGACCCCGTCGGCCGCGTCTTGGGAGAAAGGCATGAAACACCCGGTGAAGGTCCTGCCCCTGGCCATGGCGCTCGCGTTCATCGCGAGCGACGCCCATGCGCTGGGCCTTGGCACGCTCGAAGTGAAGTCGCAGCTCAACCAGCCGCTGGTCGCGGAGATCCCGCTGATCGGCGTCGGCCCGGGCGAGCTGGACGCCTTGAGCGTGCGCCTCGCGCCGCCGGAGGCCTTCGATCGCGTCGGCCTGCCTCGCCCCGCCGGCGTGACGGCGAACCTGCAGTTCAGCGTGGGCCGCAATGCCCGCGGTGAGCCGGTGGTGCGAGTGACCACCTCGAACCGCGTGGACGACCCCTTCGTCGCTTTTCTGCTTGAAGCGGAGTGGGGCAAGGGCAGCGTCGTGCGTGAGTTCACCGCGCTGGTCGATCCGCCGCATATCGCCGCGGCGACCGTGACGCCGATGAGCGCGCCGACGGTGGCACCGGCCCCAGCGCCGGTCGCCGAGATGCCGCCGCTCTCGGTGCCTGCGCCGCCCGTGGCCGAACCGGACCCGGCGCCGGTCGCCGAGGCTTTGCCGCCCGAGCCCGTGGCGCCTCCGGCGCCGTCGCCCACGCCGGTGGCGGCCACGCCGCCAGCCCCCGTGGCTTCGGTGCCGCCGGAGCCTGCCACTCCGCCGGAACCTGCACCGCCGCCGGCGCCGCAACCTGTGGTGGACGCCGCCCCGCCGCCGGAGCCTGCCTCTTTGCCGGTACCCGCGCCGATCCCGGCGGCCACGCCCGGTCAGCATGAAGTCGCGGAGGGCGAGACGCTTTGGCGCATCGCTTCGTCGAACCAGCAGGGGGCGTCGGTCGCGCAGATGATGCTCGCCATCCAGCGTGCGAATCCGGACGCCTTCCTGCGCGACAACATCAATCTTCTCCGCAAGGGCGCGGTGCTGCGTATTCCGACGGCGGACGAGGCCCGTGGTCTCGCCCGCGGCGAAGCCGAGGATCGCGTCCGCGAGCAAATGGCCGCTTGGCGCGCCCTGGCGCCCACGCCTGCGCCCACGCCGGCCCCGGGCGAGGTCCCACCGGCCACGCTGCCTCCGGCGACGACCCCGCAGGTCGCCTCGCGTCCGGCGGTCGAACCCTCATCGTCAGCCAGCGCCGGTCGACTGGAGATCGCGCCGCCGGCGGGCGCCGGTGCGGCGGCGGCCCAGTCCGGCGCGTCGTCCGGTGGCTCGGGCAGCGAGCTGCGCGCCGAACTCGAGCAGGCGCGCGAGGACCTGTCGGCCCGCGACGCGGAGCTTCGCGAATTGCGTTCGCGGCTGACCGAACAGGAATCCCTGGCGAACGAGCAGAAGCGACTCATCGAACTAAAGGACAGCCAGCTCAGCGCCATGGAGCAGGCCCTGCGCGAGCAGCGCACGGGGGAGGGTGTTGACAGTGCCGCGTCCACCGACGCCGCGGCGTCCGCCGCCGTGGAGCCATCCGCGGCCCCGCCGGCCGCCGAGGTGGTCGCGCCGAACACTGCCGTGACACCCGAGGTGGCCGCCGTGCCTGCCGGCCCGCCGGCGCCCGCCGCGCCGCCCGCGGCGGCGGACCAGGCCAGCGCGCCGTGGTACAGCGATCCGATGGTTCTCGGCGCCGGCGGCTTGGTGCTCGTGGGTGGTCTCGTCGGCCTGCTGCTCCGCCGCCGTCGAGGCACTGAACAGAAGCGCTCGCTGCCCAGCGTGCCGGCGGCCGCGGCCTCGCGCTCCCGGCTGTCCGACGATGCGGATTTCCTGTCGAACCTGCCGGCCCCCGCAGCCGACGAGTCGGCGACGGCCGTCGCCGACGCGGCCGCGCAGCCGCTCGCGGGACTCGATCCCGCCCCAGCGGGGAACCCGGTGCTGCGGGAGCTCGAGGCGAACATCAGCCGCGCGCCCGCGGATCTCGACGCCCACGTCGCCCTCCTGCGCCAGCTCTACAACGCGGGGGAGAGCGAGTCCTTCCTGAAGGCCGCGGAGGGGATGCGAGCCCATGTGCAGACCTCGGGCGACCCGCGTTGGCGCGAGGTCGTCGTGATGGGCATGGGCCTCGTTCCGGGCCATCCGCTGTTCCGCGAGCTGCAGTGGAACCCGATCGCCGGCATCGATGTCCGCACCCGTCCGACGGCGGCCGAGCCGTCGTCACCCGCTGCGCCCGTCGCCTCCACGTTCGACGATCGCGAGACCGCTGAGCGCCCAGCGGTTGAGCTGCCGGTTACGGAAGACGTTGGCATGGACGACACGCGGCTGGAGTTGGCCAAGGCCTACATCGAGATTGGCGATGTCGATGGCGCCCGCGGGATGCTCGAGGAAGTGCTGGCCGAGGGCAGCGCGGCGGCCCGTGCGGAAGCCGAGCGTCTGCTGAAGTCGATCGGCTGAAATTGCGGCCGCAGGCTTGGCCCTGCGGCCCTCCGCCATGCGCTACGCACTCGGCATCGAATACGACGGCAGCGGCTTCCTGGGTTGGCAGCGACTGTCACACGGTGATTCGGTGCAAGGAGCGGTCGAGGCTGCGCTGGCCTCGATCCTGCAGCACCCGGTGGATGCGGTCTGCTCGGGCCGAACCGACGCCGGCGTACACGCCACACAACAGGTCGTCCACCTCGACACCGCCGTCGAGCGGCCCTTGCGCGCCTTCGTCGAGGGCACCAACACCCGGCTTCCGCCTTCGGTCCGCGTGCTTTGGGCGCAGCCGGTTGCCCATGCTTTCCATGCCCGCCACTCAGCGCGTGCCCGCCGCTATCGCTATCGTCTGCTGAACCGTCGCGTCCGCCCCGCGCTGCTGCGCGAACACCTGAGCTGGGAGCCGCGCCCGCTTGACGCCGAGGCCATGCATCGTGCCGCGCAGGCGTTACTCGGCGAAAACGACTTCAGCGCCTTCCGCACCGCGCAGTGCCAGGCCCGCCACCCGATGCGCGACCTCCACGCGATCACGGTGCGCCGCGAGGACGAGCAGGTCGTTGTCGAAGTGCAGGCCAACGCCTTCTTGCACCACATGGTGCGCAACATCGTCGGCAGCCTGATGGTGGTGGGGCGGGGCGAGCGCCCGGACTCCTGGATCGCAGCGTTGTTGGCGGGCCGCGATCGCACCGTCGCCGGCCCGACCGCGCCGGCGGCCGGGCTGACCTTCCTCGGTCCACGCTACCCACGTGCGTGGGCCTTGCCGGAGGCCGTCAGCCTGCCGGAGGGTTGGATCGATCGCCCACGCCCGCTTGCCGTCCTGCCTTATGCCGATCTCGACGCCTGACGCCATGGCCCATCGCACCCGCATCAAGTTCTGTGGCCTGACCCGACCTGGTGACGTTCGCCTCGCCGGTGAGTTGGGCGTCGATGCGCTCGGCTTCATCTTCGTGCCCGGCAGCCGTCGCGCGCTCGAGCCCGCGCAGGCCGAGTCGCTGCGCGCCGCCGTGCCGCCGTTCGCGCAGGTTGTCGCGCTCTTCATGGACCCGGAGGAGGCGCTCGTGCGGGCCGCGATCCGTGCGCTGCGCCCAACGCTGCTGCAGTTCCATGGCCGTGAAGAGGCCGCTTTCTGCGAGCGTTTCGGCCTGCCGTATGTGAAGACTTTGGCGATGGGCGAGGGCGTGGCCGCTGCGGAATCGCTCGCCAAGCGCTACCCTTCCGTGGACGCCTTTCTGCTCGACGGCCACAAGGCCGGCGAGCAGGGCGGGCAGGGTGCCCGGTTCGACTGGTCCGACTTGCCCGCGCTGCCGAAGCCTTGGCTCCTGGCCGGCGGGCTCACTTCCGACAACGTCTTCGAGGCGGTCCGCCAGTCGCGGCCGTTCGGCGTCGACGTGTCCAGTGGCATCGAGAGCGCTCCCGGCCTGAAGGACGGTGAGCGCATGGTTCGTTTCGTCGAAGAGGTTCGCCGCGCCGATGGCTTCATCGCAGATCCCCCCGTCCGTTGACGATTTCCACCAGTACCCGGACGCCCGCGGGCATTTCGGCCCCTACGGCGGCAGCTTCGTCGCGGAAACCCTGATGCAGCCCTTGGCCGAACTGGCCGAGGCCTATCGCGTCGCACAGTCCGATCCCGCGTTCCAAGCGGAACTGGCCGACGACTACAAGCACTACGTCGGCCGTCCGAGCCCGATCTACCACGCGGCCCGCCTGTCGGCGAAGGTCGGCGGCGCGCAGATCCTGCTCAAGCGCGAAGACCTGAACCACACCGGCGCCCACAAAATCAACAACACCATCGGCCAGGCGATGCTCGCCAAGCGGATGGGCAAGACCCGCATCATCGCGGAGACCGGCGCCGGCCAGCATGGCGTGGCCTCGGCAACCGTCGCCGCGCGCCTCGGGCTTGAATGCGTCGTGTACATGGGCGCCACCGACGTGGTGCGGCAGGCGCCGAACGTGTTCCGCATGAAGCTGCTCGGCGCCACCGTGGTGCCGGTCGAGAGCGGCAGCAAGACCCTGAAGGACGCGCTGAACGAAGCACTGCGCGACTGGGTCACCAACGTGCACGACACCTTCTACATCATCGGCACCGTGGCCGGCCCGCACCCGTACCCGACGCTCGTGCGCGACTTCAACGCCGTGGTCGGCAAGGAATCGCGCGCGCAGATGCTGGCCGAGTACGGCGCACTGCCCGACGCCGTCGTCGCCTGCGTCGGCGGCGGCAGCAACGCCATCGGTATGTTCCACGCCTTCCTCAACGACCGCGATGTCGCGCTGATCGGCGCCGAAGCGGCGGGCGACGGTGTCGCCACGGGCCGCCATGCCGCCTCGCTGGTCGCGGGCCGCCCGGGCGTGCTGCATGGCAACCGCACCTACCTGATCTGCGATGACGACGGCCAGATCACCGAGACGCACTCGATCTCGGCCGGCCTCGACTATCCCGGCGTCGGCCCCGAGCACGCCTTCCTCAAGGACACGGGCCGCGCGCAGTACGTCGGCGTCACCGACGACGAGTGCATGGAGGCCTTCCACCTGCTGGCGCGCACCGAAGGCATCCTCGCCGCGCTGGAGAGCAGCCATGCCATCGCCCAGGCCATGAAGCTCGCGCGCACGATGCGCAAGGACCAGCGCGTGCTGGTGAACCTGTCGGGCCGCGGCGACAAGGACATCTTCACCATCGCCCGCCGCGAGGGGATCTCGCTGTGAGTACCGTGAACCGCATCGACGCGCGCCTCGCCGCGCTCAAAGCCGCCGGCCGCAAGGCCCTCGTGCCCTTTGTCACCGCCGGCGATCCGTCCCGCGAATCGACCGTTCCGGTCATGCATGCCCTGGTCGAGGGCGGCGCCGACCTGATCGAACTCGGCGTGCCGTTCTCCGACCCGATGGCCGACGGCCCGGTCATCCAGAAGAGCTCCGAGCGCGCCATCGAGCGCAAGGTGGGC